>JAUVIY010000034.1 GCA_030592625.1 Spirochaeta sp.
CTACGGAAACCATGCTTTCCCTGCGCTCATTCGGATCAAGGGTCGTACCGGAGGCGAGAGCCGAGGAACGATCCCGACAGAATGAACAAGTTCACTCCTCTCATTTCGCTTGGGAATCAACTCTCGCTGCGGCCGCTGAGACGACGCAGACGGGATGCGTCTTCGCTGTTCTTCTGATCGAACTCCATTTTTTTCTTCCAGATTTCGCTCTTTTTCTTGAGATTCACCGCTTCGTTCTGCCTTCCCAAGAGCATGGAGAGCCGTTGCAGAGCTCCGAGGAAACTGATGGCTTTGCGGAAATCGTCCATACGCTTATTGGTTACTTCGTATTTCTTCCGATAACTGTCGGCCGCATCCTGGAGTAGCTTGCGGCTGAGATTGAAGAACTCAATTCGTTCCCGGTAACCCTCGCTTCGGGGATCCATACCCTGAACGAGAGTCTTCAGGTCCAGGCAATTCTTAGATACCGCAGCCAGGCGTGCTTCGAGGTCTACCATCGGCCATTTCCACTTGGTATTCTCGCCGAAACTATCTTTCACCATTGAGAGAGAAAGGCCTGTTTTACGCACAAGTTCGTATCGCCTCATCTCATTATAGGAGGCAGTAGCCTTAAGGGCTTCCTCATAATCGCCGAAGGGAACATCCACGAGATCGGTGAACACTTTCTCCAGCTGAATGATTGCAAGGGAACAGGATTTTTTTGCGTCATTAAGGGCGTTTTCACTTCGGACACCCAATAAGGATACGGACAGAGAATTCATGGCGAGATAATAGGAAACGACGGTGAGATTTCCTTCAGCCAGGACCAGGCGTTTGTATGGTTCGCCGGCATCCTTGCCCTTGAGTATCACCTCAATCCGGCTTTCTTTGTCTTTGAGCTCAGTTATGCTTTTTTTGTAAGGAGCAATACGTTCGAAGTATTTTTTTCTTGCTTCTTCATTGACTTTCGCCACAGCCCGCTCCCGATTAACCTGTCGATGGGCTCCGCTCTTCGAGCAGCCTTGCGGCATGATCCAGTGACGCAGAACCTTCACGATCTCCCGCCAGCATACGAGCCACTTCCCGCACCCGTGAATCACCGTCAACGTTTCGAACTCTGGTAACAGTCCTTCCGTCGACGGAACTTTTATCGACTTGTAGGTGATTATCGGCGAAGACGGCGATGGACGCAAGATGCGTGATGCAAAAGACTTGTTTACGTGAAGACAACCCGTGCAGGTGTTCCCCCACCGACCGTGCAACTTCCCCGCCGATGCCCGCATCCACCTCGTCAAATATCAGGGTCTGGACGGTATCCGATTCACTGAGTACGGATTTCACCGCCAGCATCACACGGGACAATTCCCCACCGGATGCAACGGCTTTCAATGGTTTGGGTGTTTCTCCCCGATTAGCCGAGAGAATGAATTCAATAACATCCAATCCGTACGGACCGATAACGGCCCTTCCTTCGTTGCTGCGCTTCCCTTCAAGTTCCACAATAAAGCGGGCATCCCTCATACCCAGGGATCGCAAATGGCTCTCGGTTTTCTCCTGTAGAGAAGCGGCAATTTCCCTGCGGAGCTTACTGATGGCAGAGGCCTCGGAAACGACTTTCGCCTGAATTTCGTCCCTTCTTGCCGACAACCTGCGCCGCTCTTCATCCCGATTATCGAAACCCTCAAGCTGCCCTCGGGCACCCGCTGCATATGCATTAACGTCCGCAATGGAGACAACACCGTATTTTTTCTCCAGCATGCTGATACGGGCCAGCCGTTCATCCACCCTCTCAAGCTCCGACGGATCATACTCGGCCGCATCGCGTTTCAGACGTACTTCCTCGATAATGTCCTCAAGCTCAAAGAAGGCACTGTCGAAGCGCCGTATCACTTCACCGAGAGATGTATCAATAGATAACGCCTTGCTCAAGATCTCTTTCGCACTTCGAAGTTGAGAGAGCGCCCCGCTTCGCGCTTCTGCGGAGACATCCAGAACTTTTTCAAGATTCCCGGCCAATTCCTCATGACGGGAGAGGAGCTTCTGTCGTTCTTCCAGCTCTTCCTCTTCTCCCTCTTTCAGGCCGGCAGCTTCGATTTCATCGGCGGCGAAGCGCAGGAATTCGGCCTCCCGGGCCATTTGTCCTTCTTCACGATCGAGTTCCTCAAGCTGTTTCCCGGTTTCGGCCAGATCGGAAAAAAGTGAAGTAAAAGCCCGGACACGGTCCTCTATACCGGCGAAGCGATCCAGGAGCTTTCGGTGCGTGGCCACCTTGAATAGAGACTGGTGTTCATGCTGACCATGAATATCCACCAGGGCATCGGCAAGCTCGGACAGAGCGGCTCTGGTAACCGGTACCGCCTGAACAGCCGCCGTACCACGGCCATTCGCCCTCAGAGTCCGGTGAATCAGAAAAGTCTCATCTTCCGGTTCAATTCCGTATTTCTCGATCCATTCCGTCAGTTCGGGGCTGGGTGTCACCCGGAGTGTTGCTGTAATTTCGGCTTCTTCAGCCCCTTCGCGAATGTTCTCGACACGACCCTTCCCACCCAGGGTCAGGGATAGAGCATCGATAAGAATTGATTTACCGGCGCCGGTTTCTCCGGAAAAAACATTAAACCCCGGCCCGAAACGAACAGAAACCTCATCGATAAGGGCATAATTACGGATGTTCAGTTCCTCAAGCATGAGGTCCTCCCGACCATCCCAGTTTGGTCCGTACGACTTCGTAAAAAACCCTTCTATCGGATTTAATAACACGGGCACCGGCAGCCCGGCCGAGCATCCGCACCTTATCACCCTCTTCCAGGGGGAAGGACTCCTGACCGTCAATTGTGAGCAGGACATCTGCGCGTTGGTTGTCATCCACCCGGATGACAATCTCATCCCGGTCGGGAATTACCATCGGGCGCCAGGACAAAGAAAATGGACATATGGGAGTGAGCACAAGTGCTCTCATGGGCGGGACAAGAATCGGACCGCCGGAAGCCATGGAATAAGCGGTAGAACCCGTAGCCGTTGAAAGTATCATGCCGTCCCCTCTGAAATGACCGGCTTCATAACCACCGAGTTGAAGTGACAGACGGACAAGCTTACTGATCCCGCTGGCACCGACAACGGCGTCGTTGATTCCTATAAACCTGTTTACATTCTTACCGGAGCGGAGGATTCGTACATCCAGAATCATACGGTCTTCAACTTCAAGATGACCGTCAAGCCAGGCTTCGAGGGTTTCAGACCATTCCTCATGGGTTACCTCAGTGATGAAACCGAATGTTCCCAGATGAACGGGAAGAATCGGTACAGGCTTTTCGGCCAGGAGCCTGGCGCAGGAGAGAAAGGTTCCGTCACCACCCAGTGAAACGGCAAAATCCGCCTTCGGATGAGGCCCCCCTGCCTTGCACTTATGAGAATCGCATGAAGTTACGCTGAATCCCCGGTGTTCAAGCCAGGAACACATGTCCCCGTGCACCAAAGCCGCCAGATCGTTCGATGGATTGTAGACTATGACCGTTTCACCCTTCTTCATTATCTTCGCCCCCGTCTATCTACAATAACTAGGGTAATGTGGAGAGGACTTTAGCCGTGAGCTGAACATTTTTCTTTCCCAGTGTGGGGTACAACGGGAAAAGCAGGGTACTCATCATCAGGACCTTGGCCCTGGGACAATGCTCTTCAGCCTCCGGATATCCTTCCATTATCCCTCCCAAAAAAGCCGGCAAGGTCTCTATGCCCTTTTTTCTGGCATACTTGCGCACCTCATTCATCCCCGAGGAGAGAACGACCGGGAAAGAATACGGTACGGCTCTGGCCTCCCCTTCAGGCTCGGCAAGAGTACGGTGCCGGCCTTTCATCAGAGCCTGCCGGTAAGCCTCGGCGATAATGTCCCGAGCTTCAAGAGCATGAGGGTATTCCCGCCACTGGACGAGCCCCAGAGAAGCGTTCAGATCCGGTAGGAACGCATCACCGGTGAGAGGTTCAGCCGCAGAATTAAGGGCTGTAAGTGCCGGCTTGTCCTTGGCCAGAACAAGTGTACCGCCGCCGGAAGTAGCGATGCCGTTCGGTTCCATAGGCAAGAGTACATAACGGCCGGCAGAGCCGAGTTCTGCGTTTCCGTCCGTAGCCCCCAGAGCTTCGCCGATATCCCCGACAACAGGGACTCCGAAGTCGGCGAGTGTCGTCATGTCCGGGACACGGCCAAGGGGCGCATGGACAAAAATCACCTTTACGTCTTCATTCATCCTCTCGGCAACAGATGATGGATCCAGGCAGGCGTCCTCTTCCTTCACATCGGCGAAAACCGGAAGGATACCCCTGTTTTCGAAGGCCCGCCAGTACGCCCTTGGGGCCAGAGGGGATAGAACGGCCTTGTCGCCTTCCTCCAGACCCAGGGCCTGAATGGTAAGGTCGATTGCCCGGACATATTCCCGGAGGGCCCCGCCCCCTTCGTGACCGAGTTCACCGGCCACCGTGGCAACGAGATCATCCGCAATAACGGCCGGACCAATCACATCGGTAACAAGACAGGACAAAACGGAATGCATATCGCGCCGTTTAATGGAGGGCTTGAAAACTGGTATGGACATTATCAGGCGTACTGACTTATCTGTCTGAGCTCTTTAGGGTCAAAAAGACGGCTGGGATCAAGGATAATGAGATAACCCTCATCCAGATGGACTACTCCCTGGATATACTCAGCCCCGATGCCGGAGAGCATCTGAGGTGGCGGTTGAATCTCCTCCGCCTTAATGGAAATAACCCGTAGGACCCTGTCGATGATGATTCCAAGTTCCATCCCGTCGATGGTAATTATGAGCAAGGAATCCTCATCGATATCTTCCGGCCTCTGCAGGTGAAATCGCCGGTGCAAACTGATAATCGGAATGATATCCCCTCTCAGGTTGTAGATACCCTCGATAAAAATTGGAGCATTGGGAATCCCGCGGATTTCCTCGTAATTCACTATTTCCTTCACATCCATGATGTTGATGCCATATTTCTCGGAGCCCAATTGAAATGTTACAAGCTGCAGAGATGTATCAGAACCGGCCATAAGCCCTCCCCTCTGTTTATTGTACCGACTCAGATGTTGGAGGGCAACTGAGGGATTTGGATGATCTCTGGCGCGGTTTGTGGAACATCATATTAATAGAGATTCTTTCAAAATTACCATTTTGCAAGAATCTCGTCATGGGGTAGAATACTTAATTTATTATATAATAATAAATTAAGTATTCTAAAGGTCTGGGTAATTTCAAAAATACTCGATTTTTGAAATTACCTCAATAGTCCTATAGCAAGCTGGGAAGGAGTGGATTGAAGTTATTGCAGATCATTTGGATCAATGTCTCATTTCGAATCAAAAACCAACGTGAGATCGGTCGTCCTTGGGCCACTGCAGTATTTGGAATATATACTCCTGCGAATCGGCATCGTATTCAAGTATAATCTCATTATCCTTGAGATTTTCAACCGGATGCCAACTCCCAAATATGTCACCATCAATCGGTTCACCATCTGCGCGGGCTTGTTTTAATTCAGCTTGAATTTGACTGACCAGCTCGTCAGTCATCTTTTTTGGTACCAGATAGAACAGTCCTGAGTAACCCTCCAGTCTCTTAGGCTCCTCACCATACAGCTTATTTCGGAAAAACTCGGTGTACGGGACTAACTCACTGGAACTGAATTTCAAGACTACCGGTATTTGTCCTGGTACAAGCCTGTCTACATTTTTATTTGCGACCAAGGAATCATTAAGGTTGTATTGGATTCGTTCTTTGCCAAACGGATTGTCAACCCTGTCGCCTTCATAACCAAATATGTCCAGGTTAAAAAGTACCATCTTTAGGAACTCATATTCTTTGTTGTCGATAGTTGATGTGAATCTTATCCAATCACCGAATTCCAGGTATTTATTCTGCGCTTCAAAACCTGATTTGCCGAGTATATCCTCAACTGCGAACGAAACTTTTTGTTTCTTGATAACCCTATTGCCGATTATTGCATAGTAACCTTCAATCGATGAAGATTCAGAAACCAGGACCACTTCAGGCCGTTCTGGATCTTTTTCAGAATGCCCACTCGCACAGGCAAATTGCAAAGTCAGAAATAACAACATCATAAAAAATACGATTTTCTTCATTTTATTATCCTCCAATACCACTTAAATCTTGAAGCCTTTCACGGACTTTCTCGACCTCATCCATCTCCATTAGATCTGTAAGTATTCGTTCTGCCGATTCGAAATATTCTAAAGCATTACCATACTCCTCCTTCGTCATTGCAATTTCACCCAAGACTCTTTGAGCCATGCCGAGTTCTACGGTTTTACCGAAACGTCGAACAACCTCTATAGCCTCCTGGGCACATTGTTCAGCAATATCGATATCGTTCATACCGATATAGGATTCCGAAATACCGACGTAAGCGCAGGCAAGATATCGATAATCGAACTTATATAGGGCTTTATTTTTAACATTCTCAAAATATCGCAGGGCATCCTGGTAACGTTTTTCAGAAAGACACAATTCACCCATATTGCATAGGGCGTAGCGCAAGTAGTGGTAATGTTCATATTTTTCTAGAATGGGTAATGCTTTCTTGAACTTCAGTTCTGCAGATTTGTAATCGCCCTGCTGATAGTCTACCGTGCCGAGATTATTGACAATGATCGCCGCCTTGAAATCATTGCCGCCGGACTCATAGGCTTCCAATGCCGCACTATAATGCCTAATGGCTTTATCAAAGTTTCTCTTTTTCAGAGTCTCGATATTACCCTTTACATGCTCGACATTAGCAAGAAGATTCTGGTCTGCAATTTTTTTTAGTAACTCATAGATTTCCTCACATTTCTGCTCGGATTTCTCAATTTCACCCTGCATAAAGTATGTCTGGGATAGATAAAGATTCGAATAACACAACCCAATCTCATCATTGTTTTCCCGAAACATGCTTAGGGACTTACACAGATAATGTTCCGCTTCGTCGATGTTCCCAGCCGCCCATGATAACCACCCCATCTGCATCGTTAACCACGCCGATTCTCCGCTCTCCGAATCCGGACACAGCTCCAGAGCCGTCAAGAGCCATTCCCTGCAAGTGGCGAACTCACTGCGCATAATCCAGAAGGGAACCAGGGATCTTGTCATGGAGATGATAGCTGTGCCCTCATCGGTTTCAACCAGCCGTTTCATAGCATGACGGATGTTCTCCTGATTGGCCGTTATCTTGTCTATAAATGATTTCTGTTCGGGACCATCCCATGCTTCCCTGGCATTCATCACCAAGCTAATAAAGTATCCGGCGTGTCGATCAAGGGATTCATCTTCCTCTTCCGACACAATCAGACGCGCCCGGCCGTATTCGCCAATGGTTTCCAGGATGCCGAAGAAAGGTTCATCGTCCACGGGCGGTTTACGGAAGACAAGGCTTTTATCCACCAGGGATTCAATACCATCCAGAACCTCAAGCTCATCCCCGATAACGGGTTCAAGAACCGCTGTAGCTGCGGCCAGAGAGATGCCGCCCCTGAACACGGAGATGTGACGGTAAATAGCCCTCTCCTCTTCAGCTAACAGATCGTAACTCCAATCAATGCAGGCCCGAAGGGTCTTGTGCCTGTCGGGCATATCATTAGGCCCCCCGGTAAGGAGCTTGAGCCGGGTATCCAGTCTCTTCAGGATTGCTTTTGGATTAATGAGACGAATTCTGGCAGCTGCCAGTTCGATGGCAAGGGGGATACCGTCAAGACGGGAGCAAATTTCAGCGACAACCGGGGCATTATCGTTATTAACGGTGAAATCAGGTTTGCTGGCACATGCCCTGTCGATAAAGAGCCTCGTGGCTTCGAATTGGCTGAGAACTCCGCCCTTCCCCGGCTTCGGCAGACTCAATGGCGGCACTTGAAAGACATGTTCGCCGCGGATATTCAGAGGTTCCCGGCTTGTCACCAGGAATTTTACTCCCGGGCTCCGTTTGAGCCATGTTACGACAACCTGAAAAGCGCTCATCACCTGTTCGAAATTGTCCAGGACTATGAGCATTTCCTTGTCACTCAGGACATCCGCCACAAGCTCTACCGGATCGGTCTCAAATATTTGCGGGATGCCGAGCACTATCGCCGTTTCCAGGGCGACGCCTCTGGGCTGAGTAACCGCAGTAAGATCCACGAACCAGGTACCGTCACGGTTTCTGTCCACCAAATCGGCGGCCACCTGCAGAGCCAGGCGGGTTTTTCCCATCCCGCCTGGACCGATGAGGGAAACCAATCGGCAATCCTCCCTGCTGTAAAGCCCATTAATCGATTCCAGCTCTTTCTCCCGACCGATTAACGGGGTTGTCTGTACCGGCAGGTTGTTCGGCAGCACATCCATGGATTTCAAAGGAGGGAATTCGGTGGGCAGATCCGGGTGGTTAATCTGGAAGATCTCTTCAGGACGTGCCAGATCCTTCAGACGGTGGGCCCCTTTGTCCTCGATCCATACACCTTCAGGAAGCAGATCACGGACCAGTTCCGCCGTCGCCCGGCTCATCACAACCTGACCGCCGTGAGCCAGGGATTCGATACGGGCGACCCGATTCACCGGCGGACCGAAATAATCGTTATCCCTCTCCCGGGCTGCACCGGTATGAAGCGACATGCGTACTCGTATGGGACGGGAAGTTTGCCACTCCTCCTCCCGTAAAATCAGCTGAGTTGCCAATGATGCTTTTACCGCATCAGTGGCCTCGGCGAAAGCACAGCAGAAAGCATCTCCAACAGTCTTGAAAACATGGCCGTTATGCTGATTGATTGTTTTCCGGAGTATTTCATCATGGCGTTTGAGGGCGATTTCCATTGCTGCCGGATCGTCCTGCCAGAGACGGGTAGAACCCTGGATATCGGTGAAGAGGAAGGTTACCGTTCCACTCGGGGCGGATACCATGACAGTTTAAACAATGAACGGGATTGTATAGATTGCAAGCATAATAACTTATTTACTTGTATAAACATCATGAAAAGCCCACTTGTGTGCGATATATTATGCCATCCGTCCATAATATCCCCGGCAAGCCGTTGTTTCCTTCGGAAATCAGTGAGTTTCTTTTCCGACTATCCTCTCCCTCACTATCCGGAACAGCCCTCCGCCTATCTCAGCCAGATTTACAACAAGTACAATAAGAAAGATCACCTTGAATCCGATCCAGCCACCGGTATCGGCATAGAGGTTTCTGTCGGCAAGCATAATTCCCGCCAATGAAGCCTCTGCGACCGACAAACCTATCTCTGTCCACAGCAGACCCATCCCCTTCTCTCCCTTCTGAAGTACCAGCACTCGAATGACTATTCCGGCGGCCCAGAGAACAGTCAGCACCCCGACATAACGACGGAATACCTCGATGACGATCCGATGCCCCAGGGGCAAACCGCTCTTTGCAAAAGTATTCTCGGCCAGTGTCACGATTGACGGATACAGATTCATCAGCATGATAAGGACTAAAAGAAATGCGATTGAAAATATCGACTCCAGTCTGGATTCAACCTTATTCCCAACCTGGACATCCTTTAGATCCTCCACCTTCCAATCCTCCTCAAGATCCACAGTGCGACGACTGATTCGACTCATAACGATAAAAACAATTGTTAGCGCGCCAACTCCGCTCAGCCAGGCGCTGAATGCATTCAGCGGGACTATGAGAATCCTCCTGGCAAGATTCGCACCGGCCGGCCAATCCTGCAGAACTTCGACGATGAACATTGTAGTAAATGCGATGAGCATGGCACCGGCCATGATGGCCATTATCATGAAGTACAGATCCGCCAGGCCCGGAGCAATCACCTGCCGGTCTCCCTTGTAACGTGCAGCCACTTTACCCGGGGCTCCGAACTCCGATATTGCCGATTTCACCTCATCTTCCGTGGGTTCCTCACCGTAAGTGGCTTCAATTTGATCTATCAGGAGGGAGCGCAGCTCCTCAGTGATATCTTTCCTTGATTTCCAGGGCAGCTTCGACCCGATGGCCCTCAGATACTGTTCAACGATTTTCATTTCCCTTCCTCCTCATTCATCATCCGGCTCATCACCCGATTAATCCTCCGCCATTCCTCTCCAAGTCGACTGACCGTAATCCGACCGTCATCGGTTATCGAATAGTACTTCCGGGGCCTTGACTCTCCGGTATCCCAGGAACTTTGAAGCAGCCCCTGGCTCTCCAGGCGCCTGAGAAGCGGATACAGGGTGTTCTGCTCTACATTGATTCCCGCATCCTGCAGTTCGGTTACAAGTGAATATCCATAAGTTGGTTTTCCCGACATCAGCAGAACTGAAAGAGTAAGAGTGCCCCTTTTCAGTTCCTGAAGCAGATTGTTCGATAGTTTTTCGTCGGCCATATTCTGACCTCCTGTCTACACATTACTGTATATCACACACTATTGTCAAGTATATATTATTTGACCTTTTACGCAGGCTTCTGAGTTCCCGTCGTTACTGCTATCAGGCCGGTTTTCATGCTAAATGTGAAAATCACTCTAAAGCCCCATGGAAGTTTATGTGACCGGTCTGAATCTCCGTACCAGACGCATCTTGCTTTTTCTCGTCATCATTTTATCGGCCACGGCTATATTTATCGCCGGCCGTATTTCGGCCGGTCGCCTGGCGGATGCCGCAGGGTTGGACGACAGAGCTCTGGTGCTCGCCGAGAATCCCGGAAATCCGAAAGCATATCCCTTCCGATGAACCTGTGTACGGTCCGAAAGAACGAGTTGCGCAGATTGCTGCGAGACAGGATCACCTCAGACGACGTTACCGGTACTGAGATCAGCAGCTTTGTATCAATCTACAACTACCTGCAAAGCATGGAGTCTGGTGGGTGGTGCCCCCAGGGAGCGACTTTCGCTCTAGTATACCCAGCCGAAACCGGCCTGGAAGATGATATTCAATAACAGAACCCCGCCATACAGGGACGCCAGGATGACAGCTCGGGTTTTCAAGCTCCTGATGGCCAGGATACCGATGACAGCTGCGTAGAAGTGGAAATAACCGAAGAAGAAAATAAGCCAGATGCCTCCGAAGGAACGGTTCCAGAAGGGATATTCCCACACCAGATGACCGCCGATGTTGAGAAAAACCTCAATCAACACACAGAAAGCGGCATAGCCGATCGCCCAGAACCATTTCTCGGGGAGTCCGAGAATCTTCTGGTTTCCATTTGGACTCAGGGTGTAGTAGTAGATGATACCGCTGATGGCGAACATAAAGATGATTTCAATATTCCATCCTACCATCACCGTCAGGGCCGATGGTCCGGGAGTGGTCCAGAAGGCCGAATGTCCGGTAAAATGGAAAATCAGGCCGTTCCAGGTCTCGTTGAAAAAATCGATACCCAGAAGCGTCAGCCCGGCGAATATCGCATCCCAGTTACCGGAACCTCGTGCTTTGCGAACCTCGGTTGCATAGATGTAAAAGACGATGGCCAGAAGCGGAATGACATACCATTGTAAAGTCGACCAATCCCTCAAATTTTCCAGTGCCTGTTTCGATGCCTGAGTCATTAATGAATCCTCCTATATCGGATTTCAGCGTATGGAGGACAAAACTGTCAAGGGCGGTAATGCTGCCGGATTGCGATATATTGCACTCCGGAGGTTTCTCATGATTTCAAAGATAGCTCTCAGCGGCAAACAGCTGGCAACCATTCGTCTCCGCCCGGATATTTACAAGAAAGCCGGCGCCCAGGTCGACGGTAAATCCATAGTCGGAGGACCTGCACAGCTTAAAGGCGTCAAAGAAGGTTTGGAGGTCTGGCTGAAAGAGTCCGGTAAAGTCACCCTCGAAATGGATCTCCGGCCCATCATCGACGATATTGATAAGGTGTTGGCGGCCGGCTGATCAGTCCTTAAATTATGGTACCACAGACACCGGTAACACTCATAAACTATACTGGTGTCATGAAACGGGATATCCATTTTGCAAGAACCAAAATCATCGGGACAATCGGCCCTGCATCAGAAAATCCGGAGGTCTTAAGACAAATGATATCCGCCGGTCTGGATGTGGTGAGGCTCAACTGCTCCCACTCCACCTCGGCGGATCTCGATCGATTCATCCGACTGATCCGCAAGGTATCATCTGATTGTGGAGAGCCGGTTTCCATACTGGCAGACCTGGGTGGTCCCAAAATTCGTCTGGCCGAACTTCCCGAGGATGTTCCGGTTAAAACCGGGGATACAATCACACTTACCACGGACATAAATTACAAAGGCCGCGACAAGCTGCCGGCAGGATATCCGGAACTGGCTGAAGACCTGGAACCGGGAAACTGCATCCTTATCGACGACGGCCTGATCCAACTGGAGGTTCTGAAGATTTCCCCGCCTGATATCGAATGCCGGGTTCTCAATGACGGTGTTCTGAAATCACGGAAAGGCATCAATCTTCCCGGCGTGGATATCAGCCTGTCCTGCATTACGGATAAGGACCGGGAGGATATCGACTTTCTGGTGACTCAGCCCATCGACTACATCGCCATGTCCTTCGTCCGTTCCCGGGATGATATCCGGGAACTCAGGGATTTATTGAAATCCAAAGGCTGGAGCATTCCCATCATCGCCAAGATCGAGAAACCCGAGGCGGTGGCCGATCTGGAGGGCATCATCGAGGAAACCAACATGGTGATGGTGGCCCGGGGAGATCTGGGCGTTGAGATGTCCGCCGAAGAAGTGCCTCTCATCCAGAAGCGTATCATCGCCGAATGCAACCGGCAGAACAAACCGGTTATTACAGCCACACAGATGCTCGATTCCATGATTATCAATCCCCGTCCCACCAGGGCGGAGGCCTCGGATGTGGCCAATGCGGTTTTCGACGGAACTGATGCGGTAATGCTCAGTGGAGAAACTTCCGTCGGCCGTTATCCTGTGGAAAGCGTCGGCATCATGGACGGTATTGTCCGGGCCGCGGAGAATCAGCGAAGATTGTATAAAACCGGTATTGATCTCCGCCGGCAGGAAGCTATGAGCTTCGAGGAATCCATCTGTCATTCAACCTGCCTGATGGCCGAGGAAAACAACGCCGCCGCGATCATCTGCCTGACCAATAAAGGACGGACCGCATTATTGCTTTCCAGGTTCCGTTCGAGGGTGCCGGTAATCGCGTTCACCGAGAAGATGGATGCTGTGAGATACCTGAATATCATCTGGGGGGTCCAGGGCGAACTGATCGACCATGTGAAGGAAACAGATATCACTCTCGATATGGCTGCGAAACTTGCAAAGGAAATAGGTTATATCAACCCGGGAGATACGGTAGTGTTCACAGCCGGCATTCCCCTGTTGGAAAGCCCGCATACGAATATGATTAAGATTCAAAAGATTAAATAAGAAATCGACATTTCATCGAGGGACACTTTTGTGTGCTGATTGTGATATTGTCTACACATCAGAATGGATGATTGTCCGGGGTGAAAGCCGTCATAGCCGTTCCCCCTATCAGGGATTTTTACTTCACGCCTCACAGGGCTTCCGCGCTAGGAGCCCGTGTCCTGGCCCGGGAACTCGTCGAATCGGGGTGGGATGCCTCTCTCCTGAATCTTCCGCTGACGGGCAAGCCTCGAAACATTCCGCTTCCGGCGGAACTCGAGTATCTCGAACGGTTTCTCGTTCCCTCGGAAACAGGTCCTTTGTCCTGGTTCACTACTTACCGCCGTTTCGGTCCGGAATACTCTGAATCTGCCGATACCATCGCCGCCGGGCACCCTGACGCGGTTTTCATTTCCTGTTTTGCCTGGGCATATGCCGAAGAAGCCCGGGCACTTGCCCTGGCGGCCGCCCGACTGATGTCGGACGTGCCCATCGTCATCGGAGGACACGGTCCGACATCCCTACCCGGATATTTCCTGGAATCACCTCACCCGGTTTTTCCGGACAGGCCGTTATTCTCTCTGGTGGTCTCCGGTGAAATCGAGGGCCATGGAAGACTACTGACCGAATCGATGAACAGAATCGGGTCCACCGACAGGTATCTCGATCTGAGGCGTATGACGAGTCGGACTGAGCTCCGACCGGTGGCAGGAGAATCCATCCGGCGGGCCGACAGGAGGTCAATTTCAATCATCTTCACCCGAGGATGCCCCAGAG
>JAUVIY010000018.1 GCA_030592625.1 Spirochaeta sp.
CCGCGGCAGAGCCGCGGTACTACGGAAACCATGCTTTCCCTACGCTCATTCGGATCAAGGGTCGTACCGGAGGCGAGAGCCGAGGAACGATCCCGACAGAATGAACAAGTTCACTCCTCTCATTTCGCTTGGGAATCAAGAAGCGCCGACTCCCTGGCCAGGAATTCCGGGTCCACCCCCCTGTCGGCATAGACCGCTACCGCCAGCGGACGCAGCTCAGGAATGGTATATTCCCAGGTACGCACGAGTAATTCCCTCATTCCCCTGTACCTGTTGAGTCGGACCTCTCCAACGATCTTCACATTTTCACTCATGTTTTCTATTTTTTCTTTCTGTTTACGAGCCTCATCTTCGAGTCGACGGCTTTCAGCTCGGATCTTACCGGCCGTTTCAAGAGCCGCCGGATCACGGGTCTCAAAATATTCATGCAGTTCGTTGAATGATCGCTGCAGGGTCTCCCTGGCTGCCACCGAGTAGATTTCCCCCTGCCGCCAGGCATAGAGGTAAGGATCGTTGCCGCCGGCGATAAGACTCTCCAATTCTGCGAATTCCTCGGCGATATCCCAGGCTTCCTTGAGGGAAATGATGGTTTCAGTCTTGAGTCTCGGAATTTCGGCCCGGTTCAGGTATTCGGTCAGTTCTTCCGTCTCCGATGTGGTGATAAGAAGAAGCAGAGCCGTCACGTTGGGTTTGCCGTTATCCTGAGTCACCAGCCAGGGGTCGGACTGCTTACGCAGGATGGCGACGGCAATCTCCCGGGAGAGGGGACCACCGCCGGCAATGCGGCTCCGGATCGCCGGCCAGGCCTCATCACCGAAGCGAACCAGGGATTCTATCGCGATCCGGCGAACTTCCGGAGATGAGTCGTCCAAGGCCGATGCCAGGATGGGAAGAGCCGATGGCGCACCAATTTCCCCCATCAGCCTGACAGCATGGATCCGGTTCGCTTCCGTAGACTCTCCATAGAGTTTCGCCAGGGCCGGAATGGCCTCGGAGCCGTAGGTTCCCAGGATGGTCTCAGCTTTCAGGCTGATGCGCTCATCCTTGTCGTCCAGCAGAACCATGAGTAGAGTCAGGCTTCCGGTTGACCTCAGTCCCTGTATAACCTCGAGAGCCGATAGCCTGACCCGGTAGGGCTTGCCGGGATTGGCAGCTTCGATATGAAGAAATGGAAGTCCGGCATCACCCAGATGCAGGGCCGCCAATTGAGCTTCCCTGCGAATATCCGGCTCACTTGAGGCGAATGCCGATACGAATACCGGAGCATCGTCAGGATTGGTATAACGGCCGAGAGTCCGATATGCGATAGAAGCCGTCAGCGGATCCGGGTTGTTCAGGGCATCCCGTAGAAAGGGATTGTTACGGTCGGTGATTTCTCTCACCGACCGGGAAGCCTGATTGCGGACATTGGGATCCGGATCGTTGAAATAGCCGATGAGGATGGGAACGATATCTTCACCGCCGAGTTCGATGAGGAGGAGCAATCCACCCGCACGGCGGGAGGGGTTATCCACATCCAGAAGGTTAAGAATAAAGGGACGGAAGGTTTCGGGGTTTTCCCGGATAGCTTCCCTGGCCGTTTCGGAAACATCCAGGTTTACATCAAGGGCCGCGTCGACGATATCGGGATAAAGCGCCTCATCATCGGCCTGGATCGCGATAATCACCCCGGCCAGACGATAGTCGGGATGATTTTCCCCAAGAAGACGCCTTATCTCAGGGTAATCTTCCGGCGTGATATTGAATTTCTCCCCCTGCAGAGCGGCATTCACCATATCCTTACGGAAAGTCGGGTCGTCAAGGACCAGGTCGATAGTGCTTCTGCACGAGAGAATAAGTACTGCCGCGGCACAGAGTAACAACGCGTAATATGAAGAGAACCGCCGGGGGAACTTCACCATTACTCTATTCTCGGCAGGCACGGGCATAAAGGGAAGACGCTGGACCCGGAAGGTTTGGTTGAGTTATCCTCCACAGCGTGCTCAGTGAAGACGAAAAACGCCTGCAGGAATATCTGGAAGGATTTCTCACCCCGGAACGTAAAGAGCGAATGCGTACGGTTCTGGAACAGCGGACCCGCTATATCACCTGCGTTCTGGAAGACCTCTTTGATCCGCGGAATGGAAGCGCCGTCATCCGGCATTGTGACGCCCTGGGTATCCACGAACTTCACGCCATCGAAAACAAGCATCGCTTTAAATCCGATACTCAAGTTGACCTCGGAACCGCTCAGTGGCTGGATATGCGAATTTACCGGAAACCCCGCGGAGTGGCTCCGACCTCGGTGAAGGGACGGCGACGGGCCGCTCAAGCCTCTCCCGACGGCATTCCGCCTCCTGAAAAGAGCCGGACCCCGACAGTCCTGGCGGATCTGAAATCCCGGGGCTATCGCATCGTCGCCACCAGCCCCCATGCCGACGATGACGCCCTGCCGGAAACTCTGGACCTGGCCGCCGGGCCGGTAGCCGTGGTGTTCGGCACTGAGAAGCATGGTATATCCGACGCGGTTCGAGCGGCCGCTGATGTCTTTCTGCGCATCCCCATGGTGGGATTTGTGGAGAGCTTTAATCTCTCGGCCAGTGCCGCTATCGTTTTTCATGTTCTCTCCCGGCGAATCAGGCTGGAGGGGCTGCCCTGGCGGCTTGAGGCCGAAGATGCCGAACGGGTGATGCATACATGGCTTCGGCGGACGGTGCCTCATGCGGAGAGGTTGATTGCACGGTTCGAGGCGGAGAACGCCCTGGGCGGCTGAACTCCGGGGGGCATTTTCCCGCCGGAATTGCTTGTCTATTTCACCACCAGCACCTTGCGGATCTGATCGATGCCTCCGGGTCCGACGTATCGAATGAAATATATGCCTCTGGCCACAACGTTGCCCGAGCGATTTCGACCGTTCCAGGAAACAGAATATTCACCCGGATCCTGATACCCGCGCTGAAGTACTTCCACCAAACCGCCGGCCAGATCGAAGATCTGAATATTCACCGTGCCGCCCCGGGTCAGTTCGTAATGGAGGGAGGTGTGTTCGTTCCGGTTCGGATTGATGATGTTGTTGAGGATGGAGATTCCTCCGGCCTGGGTGACAACGTCATGGATGAGGATGGACCATGGTCGGATTTTCCGGTACCAGTCGGAGGCGGTGTCATCCACTATCCTGGCGGCGTAGAGGAATGTCGGTCCTGCCGGAATCCGGAAAAAGAACTCCAGATCCGTTCCGCTGCTGATCTTGGAATCGGTGGCCGGCCAGTCGTAGTCATAAAGGTTTCCGGCGCCGAGCGCATTCATCGCCGCATTGTTATACGTGGTCCAGGGCCTCGGAACCAGGCCGGAAAAGTTCCCATCAAAACCGGTAATTTCTACGAATGTCGGCAACCAGAGTCCGTTTCTCCGATAGGACGAAGTGACGCCGTTGTCCCAGTACAGCCTCAAAGCCAGAGCTCCGAAATCGTTATGCAGGTGGGCCTGGAGATTGATATCCTCGTCCTGCAAAAAGTCCGAGCCGTCAAAGCTCATGACAATCCCGACACCGGCCCCGCCGGCCGGTTGGGTCTGGCCGGTGGCCACCACCGGTTCCACCATGCCGTTACCGACGATGCCCAGTGCCAAGTCGGAAACCCTGTGATCGTTATCCACCAGGCCTTGGGCAGCATCTGCAGGATCCAACGCATCTTCCGGGAGGAGACTCGGGGGCGTCGGTATATCTTCGACGGCATTGACGATTATCTGTGCGTTACTCTGGATGTCGCCCGTAGTAATCAGTCCACCGATATCAAGGAGAGCTTCCTGCATGGTTGGACCGACAGACGGTGTGACGACCGTTACGCCAACGGGAACACCGCCGACGTTATTGGTCAGAGCAGTCACATCGAAATTGTTCGTCCAGCCGCCGCCGTTTGTATCCACAAGCTGTTCCGAAAAATGGATGAAAACTTCGTTTCTTGCCGCATCGGCGACCGCCAGGGTGTATCCGATGATCGGCGGCGCATCATCGTAGGGGATTTCCTCCGTTTTCGACGGATATAGAGCCAATGGGGCACCGACAGGACCGGTTTCGACCAGGGACGTATTCTGATCGATCCTCCAGGCCGGATTCACCCCGGTGTCCAATGCGTCTTTTTCTTCCAGGTGAATCCAGAAGAAAGCGTTCGTCGGTTCGGCAGCATCGTCGCTGTAGGAGATGACCGTGTACCCGTTTACCGAAACTTCGAAATCCGTAAAATCCATATTGACCGCTGCCGCCGTGTTGACGTAAAGCCTGTCGATTCGGCCGTTGCTGTCCGTGTCCCGGGTCCATGAGAGCTCAACGTAAATTTCGATCACCCAGCCCGGACAATTGTCCACCAGGACATCCGGAGGGATCACCAGCGGTTGGAGTGTGGCGTTGGAATCCCGGACATAGACGAATTGCATCGCCAAGGTGGCGTTGATGTTCTTAATGAACCACCAATGAGTACCGTCGTTGGAAGATACCAGATACACCCATTCGGTGCCGTCGGGCAAACCGGCGATTCCCGGTGGAGGCGTCGGCGGCGTTCCCGAGCCGTTGTCCCCCAAAATATCGAAACTGGCCCCGACGATATTCGCGATGGTTGTTGTGGTGCCCTGCTCGAAATAGACGATCTTGCCGCCGACGTCCCTGGCGGTGCCTGTCTGGTCATTGATAATGAAACCGTAGAAGGTGTTGCTGCCGGCGATCAGGGCCGGGAAGTCACCGACGAGCTCGAGATTGCCGTTACTGTGGACGAAACCGGCGGGGCCCACTGCATTAAACAGAGAACCGAAGATATCGACATCGTGTCCATTAAGATCCAGGGAGCCACCGGCAAGGATCTGAATACCCATCAGGTCGAGAACGCCGGGATACATAGTTTCCACTGGTTCCGCGAGGGCTCCGTTCGGTGTCCCTGATCGGCCATAGACGACAATATCCCGATTAAGGGTCAGGTTGCCTCCATTGATGATGATGTGCCAGAAATGGTTGCGATTATAGACGGCGGGAACGTCTGTTGCTCCACCGTAGAATTCAACGATGCCCATGTTCTCCGGCGTCGCCGAGAGATCTGGAAGATTCATCGTCGCCCGGGTCCCGGTCATTCTCAGGCGGCCCATTTCGTCCAGTGCCGGCCAGGCGTTGTCGGTAATCATCGCGTCATACACCGTTGTCACGTCGATATTCCAGTCTCCGAGATCCAATACCGGTAGGGCAATGGCGGTCCCGGAATCGGCGTAGATCAAATTCGTCGCTGTGAGGGTGAGACCCGGTGTCGTGGTGAAATCCAGTGTGGTCGCTGCGCCGGTATCACTGTCATCGCTAACGGTGAGGTTGTTGGTAACCGTCAGGTCGTCCACCCGAACGTTGACGACCGAATCGTCGATCGTGAGGTTCCAGAAATCGTTGGTCGCACCACCGGCTTCCAGGAAGGAAGCGCCCCCGACGAAGGTAACCGTTCCGTTTTGGGCATTAAATGTGTTAACCCCGGAGTTGTTGTCCCAGGTCCCGGTGATTTCGATGGGCCTGTTCCCGGCACTTACGTCCAGGATACCAGACGTGATTGTCAGGTTACCTGTCACCTCCAGGCCGTTGGCCGGGTTGTTCACCAGGGTGAGGATCTGTCCGGCGTTTTTATTCACGATAAGATTCACGAAGGACTGAGTGCCGATCCCTTTTGTGAACAAGGTTGAGGAATTACCGTCGAACACAACCGTCGAGTTGGTAGAGTCGAAATCGAAGGTTGCTGCTGTCGAATCCCAATCAACCGAGATGGTATGAGTTTCCGCCCCCCCGGCACCGTCGTCCAGATCCCAGACTCCCTGTGTCAGGGTAAGCCCGTTGGTCACGGTCAAATCCGCTGTCGAGGTGATCGTGTCCACACCGGCAGCTTTGTTGAACGTCAGGTTGAAAAAGGTGTAACCACCCACATTCCCGTTGTTTCCCTCATCAAAGGTGACCGTCGAGGTTCCCATCACAAACCCGGTGATGCTCATGCTTGTACCGATCGCAATCGCACTCGTACCCGCCGTCAGGGAGCCCGCACCAAGTAACGAACCGCTGATATTGATTGCATTGTTATTCGTCGTCAAGATTCCGCTGCTGACTGTCAGATTTCCAACAGCTACGATCTCACCGCCCTGGGAAGTCCCGCCGGCACCCCCGGTCACATCCAGATTTCCCAGAAGGTACACCGCTGCCGAAAAAGTAATGCCGCCGGTTCCAATCACACTCAAGTTGTTCGGTTCAACTCCACTTCCGGCATTCGTTCCGATGATGCCGCCGAAACCTGCCGTGCCCGTTCCGGCATTCACCGTCAAGTCGAACGGACCGCTGGCGACCTGCTCGTCTATCGTGCTCGAAAAGCTGATGTTACCACCACCGACGCCGCTGGTGACCGTCGTCGTCGCCGTCAGCACCACAGGACCGGTCATAGTAATCGCACTACCGGCTGTGGTAATAATCGATCCCAGGTTGATAACAGTGGTACCGGTGATCGTCACAAGACCGCTGGTCGTGACTGCCGCTCCGACTGTCACCGTACCTCCGGATAAGACCGCACTTGAAAGCGCAGGCCCACCACCCAGAATGGCGCTGACCGTTACCGTTCCCGTTCCCGCATCCGCACTTAAGGCTTGAGCCCCGGTGAACGGATTATCAAGAAGAATGTTTCCTGCCCCCGCACCCGTCGATAATGCCGTCGCACCAACCAGGGTTACCGCCCCGACGCCGGTGAAATTGATGTTCCCGCCACTCTTGGTGATCGGCGCTCCCAGGGTCGCCCCATCCACCAGGATGGTTCCCGTCGTTCCGGTGATCGTTCCGGCTTGATGATCCAGCGTACCGGATACCGTCAGATTGAAGGTCTGGGTATTCAGGTTGCCCGCGACCAGATCCAGCGTCCCGCCAACTATCACGTCGGTGTTCAACTGACCGCCGTTGGTGATCGTCAAGTCATTGAAATCATCAAAACCGGTGTTGTGCGATATCTGGGCCCCGGCCGTCGTCAGACGAATCTCTGAAGTGTTCGCCGTAAACAGAAAATTTCCACTCGAGGCATCCCAGTTTCCGGCTATCTGATGAAGAAAGGCCCCAGCGTCCCAGGTCCCCTGGGTCATCGTCAGGACGCTACTCACCGTCAGGCCCGCTGTCGAGGTGATCGTGTCCACACCGGCAGCTTTGTTGAACGTCAGGTTGAAAAAGGTGTAACCACCCACATTCCCGTTGTTTCCCTCATCAAAGGTGACCGTCGAGGTTCCCATCGCGAACCCGGTAATGCTCATGCTTGTACCGATCGCAATCGCACTCGTACCCGCCGTCAGGGAGCCCGCACCAAGTAACGAACCGCTGAGGCTCACCGCGTTGTTATTCGTGACAAAGGTACCGCCGCTCACCATCAGATCGCCCAGACGGTCGATTCCGCCTAACGCACTGGTTCCCGCCGTCAATACGGTATTCACGCTCGCGATCACCGTCAGGTTACGATTATTCGTATCATCATCTACCTTGCCGTCGAAGGTGATGCTTCCACCGGTACTCGTCAGAGTGACATTGTTCGTCACCGTTACCGCATCCGTCAGGTCCAACGCTCCGCTGGTGGTAATATCAGCTCCAAGGTTGATAGTGCCGCCAGTCAAGGCTGCACTGGCGAACGGCGTACCTCCAATCGCAGCATTTACCACCAGTGCATTAACCCCGGCATTCAGTGCGAGATTCCAACTACCGCCGTCGTCGGTAATGGCGCTATTGAATGTGGAAGTACCGCCGTTCAGTGTGAGCGCGCTATTGCCGGTTAGCGTAACTACGCCGTTCACTGTGATATTGCCTGTGGCTGTAAATGTAGAAGCCCCACCGATGGACAAAGCTCCGGAGATAATGTTCCCACCGGATGTGATTGTCAGAGAGGTACCCGTACCAGTGATTATGTTCGTAGCGTTCGTTTCATTCAGATTGACGAAAAATCCTGCATCAAAAGTAAAGGACCCCAACGTTATCGGGCCTATATTGGCCAAGTCAATTGTCCCCGAAGTCGCAGAGATATTCGCGTTTCCACTGACCGTAACAAGCCCGTTATCTGACACGCCGGGAGCGTTATTTGCTGTGACAACCAGATTGCCCGTGATATTCGTCGCAGGAAGCTGTATGGCACCGTTATCTGTGGTAGCAAGTGTCATGGTACCGCTGCAGAGGTCGACCGAGGAGCCGGCAAGATTGAGCACACCAGCGCCCGAGTTCAAAGTCATATTGGTTGTCACATCACTGGCGCTTGAATATGTTATGTCTCCAGAGGTTGATGTTACACTGAGATTTCCAAGAGCTGTAATCTGTCCAACATTTCCCGAAACGCTTATAGCACCGCTGGTCGAAGAGACGTTAAGATTGGGTATATCGTCAACAGGTCCTGAAATTGTGATTGAACCTATCGTAGAAGTGATCGTGAGATTGAAACCCCCACTGATAGTACCGGTAATTGTGATATTTCCTGAAGTTGTCTGAATCGTAGAATTACCCGTCAGGGTAATATTGTTAAAGACGAGATTGCCGGTTCCTCCATCGATTGTTCCAAAAAGAGTAACTGTATTGTTGACCGTGAAAGGATTCGCCGTCGTGTTGGTTAGGGTTCTGCCTCCACTCAAAGTAAGATTATCAAGTGCCACCAGCAAGGAATTTATATCTGCGTTACCTCCAGCACTAATAACAGCTGAGTCAGGAGGGGAAGGTGAAGCACCATCTCCTGGGTAACCCAAATCCGCTGTCCAGTTAATTGGATCTTCCCATGTCAGCGGAGCACCGCCATCATCCCATGTATAAGTCGTTTGTCCAAATAAAACAGATGGTACTAAAAGGAGAATCAGTATTGATAGAGCGGAAAAGAAAAACGACCTCACCTACAACTCCCGAATACAATGTTTTCAAAGATCATTATATCCCAACTTCGATTAAAACATTGAAAACCGACCGCTCATGGGCTGAGCGGTCAGTATATAATCGTCGATTTACTGTAGTGGAACAAGTTATTATCAGTAAACAGTAACCCTTATTATAGGCCCCGACAGTGTTTCATCCGTTCCATCTGATGTCCTAATCCTGAAGATGATTTGATGCTGGGTTCCGTCGTAATCATCGTGCCAAACCATGGAGAACACACCATTCTCAGCCGTAGCTTCAGGCGTGAAACCGGGATCCGGGACAATGCTTACAGGTATCACCTCGAACGTAACGGTATCACCGTCGGGATCGAATGGTCCGGGCGAGACATACACGTTCGGTGGATCACTTAAATCGGAAACCTCAAGTGGGAACGTATCATCTTCCTCCACCCATTGCCGGGCGATGGGTCCCGTGACTTCCCACGGTGGATTATTTTCGGTGAAAGTGCTATTCACCGGCGACGGACATCCAGATATCAAGAGGGCCATGATAGCCAGAGAGACGATTGTAATATCGGACCAACGTTTCATAACAGACCTCCGATGACGGATACTCCCCCCTAATAATAATATAGCACTCATTATTGGATAAAAAAATATACATTCACGATAAGGAGTCCAAGACGAATCATCCTTCTTCTCAGGCAGGAGAATCAGTATTGATAAAGTGAAAAATGATCTCAACGACGGCTTTTGATATATTGAATTCAGAGATTATTATATCCCAACTTCGATCAAAACATTAAAAACCGACCGCTCATGGGTTGAGCGGTCAGTCAAAATTCATCGATTTTCTGTAGTGGAACAAGTCACAATCAGTAGACAGTAACCCTTATTATAGGATCCGACAGTGTTTCATCCGTTCCATCTGATGTCTTAACCATGAAAGTGATCTGGTGCTGGGTTCCGTCATATACAGGATGCCAAACCATGGAGAACACACCATTCTCAGCCGTAGCTTCAGGTGTGAAGCCGGGTATCTCCGGATGATCCGGGACAATGCTTACAGGTATTACTTCGAACGAAACAGTATCACCGTCGGGATCGAATGGTCCGGGCGAGACATACACGTTCGGTGGATCACTTAAATCGGAAACCTCAAGCAGGAACGTAACACCTTGCTCCACCCATTGCCGGGCGATGGGTCCCGTGACTTCCCATGGTGGATTATTTACCGATGGATCATCCGGTGCATCAACGATATTCTCCACGCTCTTCCTGGTAATCCAGGCCCAGGCGTCAACACCATGTTTATCGGGTCCGGCAATAACATAATAACCGTCCGGGATTCCGCCTTCGACATCGTCATATTCAACAAATTCAGTTACGTCGGCAAGGTAGTTCCAGGCCTGATCAAGGAAGTAGGCTTGAATCCATTCAATGAGTCTTTCGAGCCATTCCCGATACCGTTGACGATATGAGCAGCGGGTATCGGAAGTATCCTGAATCGGTTCATTCATCAAAAGAATGGGACGCGCCCGGGATATCACCAGCTTGTTATCTATATAATGGAGGGACCACCACACTCCGATTGAAGGCTCCGGAACATCCCCCGTCAGGTATTCCCATCCATCCGGGCGACTGAGTTGACCGATGATGATGAGACCGTCTTCACTGATGGCTTTGGCGTCGTAGACCCAATCGTCTCCGAGCCAGGGAGAACCATTCACTTCCACCAGTTCCATCAGGGCCGAATCCTCGATACCGTCCTCGTTGGGAACGACAATGACGCCGTATCTACGATAAATCACCCAGATGCCGCTTTTACCATCACTTCGGCGACCGATAACAACACAGCGAATCAATTTTTCGGTAGAAGAGCTTCTGCCGGTGCCGGGACTGTCATCAAGAACGGTATAGTCAATCAGTTCGACAGGACCGTCGGGAACACCGTTTACAATGGCGGATACTGGTGTTTCCGTTCCATCTTCTTCAACAAAAACCAATCCACCGGCGGGATCTACTATAACTCTGGCTGTTGTTTCATATGGCTGAGAACCATCACTTCCCGTGAATATACCATTCACAGGTGATGGGCATCCGGAAATCAACAGGGCCATAACTGCCAGGGACGATAATGCGATAATAGACCAACGTTTCATAGTGGATACTCCGACAACGGAAAAACTCCGCCATATAACAATATAGCACTATTTATTTGAAAAAAAACATCTAATAAGGTCTTTCAGTTCATTTTCTGATGGAGATAAGCAGTAATCCTTCCAATAATGTCATATATTGGTTACTATAGATGAAGCGTATACGGATCAGTTTTATTCTTATCACTTTTCTTTTGGCTATCGTCGGTATTATTTCATGCAAACAGGCCGCGGTTGTACCGGGATCGCCGATAAGAATTTCCGTCTACGGAAATTCAACGAATCCAGTCGATATCGATTGGACAATCCATGGATATTCGGGATTAGTAGGATCATACGTTCTCAACAATGACAATGCGAATCCCCTGGTTATAGAACGATCGGTAAGTGCGACAGACTTCAGTCAGGTTGAAGTGACGATCACCGATAGCGGGCCTACGGGCAATGTCGTTGTATTCACCGGTAATACCATCGGTTCAATTGGATTCGCTGAGAAAATCATCACCCTTGACGCCACTATCGAAACTTCTCCCGGTTCCGGAGTATTCATCGTCGGTGAAGGGGATTTCCTTGAGGATGCCAACGGAAAACTTCTGTACATCCTCGAAAATCCGACAATCGATCCTCAGGTCCGTGTTTCCGATGCAAACAATGTCTTCCAGATCGGCGGGTGTCGGCTATTTTCTTCCAATCGAAGCGACATCGTCGTGGAATTCACACGGGATGGACGTTCTTTAGCTACTGTCTCGACGGCGACGACAAACGAACCGGTCAACCTGGCCTACGGCAGTAACGCCTGGTAGTCCCTTGACCCCTTCAACTCCCCCTCCTAACCTACAAAGATGATCCGCAACGTTACCGGCCGGCTCCCCGGCAAAGAGCCGCCGAAAGTGAGCGGGAGAATCCCCATCCCCGCATCCAAATCCCACACCATCAGGGCTCTCCTTATCGCCGCTTTCGCGGAAGGGGAAAGCCGTCTGCGCCGTCCTCTGGTGAGTCGCGACTCATTAAGCTGTCGCAAGGCGATAGAATTCCTCGGCGCCGAGGTTCGGGATGACGGCTCCGACTGGGTGGTGCAAGGCTTCGGTTCCCGGCCGAAGTCGACTGCAGGAACCATCGATGTGGACAACTCGGGCACTACCCTTTACCTGGCCGCGGCCCTGGCGGCCTTATCCGAAACTCCTGTCCGTTTCGACGGGGACGAACAGATCCGCCGCCGATCCGCCGCGCCCCTGCTCGAAGCACTCAAAGCCTTGGGCGCCGAAGTTGAGTCCGCCGACGGCGGATGCGCACCCTTTTCGGTGAGAGGTCCCCTGAAGGCCGGTCCTGTAATGGTGGATTGCCCGATAAGCCAATACCTCTCGGCCCTGCTTCTGGCGGCGCCGCTGATACCGGCCGTGGGGGGCGCCTCAAACGCCAAGGGCGCCCCAGCCAGGGAAGGCGCATCAAACGCGGAGAGTGCCCTTTCGTCAGAGGGCGCCCCGGCCGAGGTAGCGGCCTCAAACCTCGAGAGCGCCGCCTCCGCCCGGGGGGGCGCCTCAACCGATGAAAACGCCCTGGCCCGGGGGGCGCCTCAACCGATAAGGGCGCCCTCCCCGCCCAAGGCTCCAAAACCGGCCTCCAACCAAACAACAAAAAGCAATCCCCCGACAACCCGCCAGAGATCATTTCAGAGCTCACACAAACAACAATCAAGGTAAAAACCCTCAACGAAGCCCCCTATGTCGGCATCACCCTGGACTGGCTCGACCGGCAGAGTATCCGCTATGAGCGGGACGGGTGGGAGGAGTTCCACATACCCGCGGGCCAGGCTTATAAACCCTTTGACAGGGTGGTTCCGGCAGACTGGTCGTCGGCTACCTTCTTTCTGGTGGCGGCGGCAATCACCGGCGGCTCCCTCACCCTGGAAGGTCTGGATAAAAAGGACTCCCAGGGGGACAAGGCTGTGGTAGGTATGCTGGAGGAGATGGGATGTACCGCTGAGGTTGTCCCGGGGGGGCTCCGAATCGAGGGCCGGCCGATGCACGGCGCTGTACTGGACCTGAATGCCACTCCAGATGCGCTGCCGGCAATAGCGGTGGCGGCCTGTTTTGCCGAAGGTGAAACCCGGCTGGTGAATGTGCCTCAGGCCCGGATGAAGGAGACCGATCGCATTACGGTGATGACCTCGGAACTCCTGAAGCTGGGGGTGGATGTGGAAGAGCTGCCTGACGGTATGATTATCAGAGGCCGGCGGCCGGGGTCGTTCAAGGGGGCCATGGTGGATGGTCATGACGATCATCGTGTGGTGATGGCCCTGGCCGTGGCGGCACTGGGATGCTGCGGTGAGCTCAGTATCAAGGGTGCCGAGGCGGCAGATGTGACTTTTCCGGGTTTTTTTGACCTTCTGGATAGAGCCCTGGGGCGGAAATGAGCCAGCTCACTGCTCGAAATTCTGCATTACGGAGACACAGATCTTACCTGATAATAGCCTCTACCAGTGTTTCAATTCGGTGACGAACATCTTTCCAGACCCACCCATTCAGAATAAACGGGTCCGGTTCCGACTCAGCATCCTCAAACCATGCCAAGCTGCGGACAGCAAGAAAACGACCGGCATTACCATATTTATCAGAGAAAAAATCAAGGGCTTTTACAAGAGGAATCCCATTTCCATGCAGGAGAAGAAGGTCAATAAAATCTTTCTTGGACCCTCTGTTGATTCCCAAACGTATGCCGGGATCGTTCCTCGCTGCGCTGCGGTACGACCCTAAATGCGAGAGAAATACCCTCGGGTATTTCCGAGCGAGTGCCGGGAAAGAATGGTTTCCGTAGTACTGCGGCTTGCCGCGGAAGGGAGTTGCCAGCGGCGACTCCGGGTCCAGGGCTTGCCCTGGGGTATGATACCATTCATTACAGCATTAATCTTCATCGCCGCCAGATCTGGAATTGATAAGAAATGAAGGCCTTCATAAACTACCGGTTCGCTCAATAGAGGGTAATTATGGTGAAGAATATCAAGCTTACATTTATTTATCACCGCACAAATACTGCCTACCGTCCGATTTACAACTTCAAAATCGGTAAACAGATGATGCAGAAGATTTTCAATCTGCTGTAAATTAAAGGGGTAAACAGAGAAAAAATCCAGATCAATTGACCTCCGATGCCCGAAGCGCAGGGCCAGTGAAGTACCCCCCCCAGTAAGAAGTCACCAAATTCAGATTCAAGCATAAGGGATTTAAATATTTTCAGAAGCTCCGGAGAGACAGTCTCAGGATAAAACATCATAAGCGGCAGTACAAATTGAGAAAATTTAAAGCTTTGGGATCCAGTCGTAAATGAGGTGATAAGCTCCGAATCCTGACTTTATCGTAATGTTCACGAATCAGAAGCCAATCCTCCCACCGGCCGCGCAACAATACCCTTTCAATCAGCCATCATTCATGCCGTTTCGGATCAATTTTTTCCTGCGGAACATCCCAAAACAGCTCGGAGGAAAGATGACTCACCCAAGATTCCATAAAGATATAGTACTACGTTTTGAAGCATATAATCGAGGTTCTTTAATAATCGACATCTTGATTGGAACATCTATATGGAGACCTCTCGGCCTGGGACACGTCCAGTGTTACGACTATGTCTGTTATGTTTTCTTTAGCCGCTTCGTTTAACCAGGACTTATCAACCTGGGATATCTCCGGTGTGAATTAATTGCACAGTATGTTCTATGTTGTCGAACTCTCCACCTCCAACTATGACGCTATCCTCCTCGGCTGGTGATGGCTCTGGCGGTGGCCGCTCTCGGCGCTTGCGGTCAGGTGAGTATCAAGGGGGCAGAAGCGGTCACTGTCACATTTCCGGGATTCTTCGATCTATTGAATAAGACTTTGGGCCGGGGACAAGAATAATCCGAGTCGCGCGAGGATCAGATCGCTGGACATTTTAACGTCTCCGTGCCGATACTGTTGATATGAAGGAGACCGTCAATCCGCTCATCAAAGGTATTATCAATGCGGAAAAAAAACGTCAAATTGAATATCAAAAACTCCTGAATATTCGCGTCTCCAAAGCTAAGAAAGAAGTCCGGAGTCTGACAAAAAGATTCCGGAAAATCGACCCTCAGCTTAAAAAGGTGTTTCTCTTCGGCTCTTTGGCGGAAAATACAGTGACGTCGGAAAACTTTGATATCGATCTCGCCGTGGAATCCGAGAATTATCTTCAAATAGTGTCAATCGCATTGGATTCCGAGTTCAAGGTTGATGTTGTTGAGATTGGAACTCTACCGGAACCTTTTCGACGGCGGGTTCTGGATAAGGGACTAGTACTTTATGAAACATAATCAGGCATCATATTCTCTTCTCTTCTCCGAACTGAAAGCGGATATGGATCTCCTGGAGAATTTACTGGAGAAAAATCGCCTGTTAACCGGAAAAATCGAGAATATCAATCCCGATGAATTCGACTTGGCCGCCTTGGGTTATACCATCCACAACATTTACAACCTCATGGAGAATTACTTCCTGAGAGTCGCCAAATTCTTTGAAAACAATATTGATCAGGACGGTTGGCATCGCAATCTGACCGACAGAATGGCTTTGAATATTCCAGAGATTCGCCCCGCACTGCTGGAACCGGAAGATCTGTCTTCTCTTCATGATTTGAGAAGTTTTCGACACGTTTTCCGCAATATTTATCAGGGACAACTGAATGAAGAGAAGCTGCTGGAAGTGAATCGCGGCGTTCCTGATACCATTGCACGCTTCTCCGATTCCCATACACGGTTCCTGGACAATCTCAGAATAATCGCAACAGAGTTGACATAATTGTCGCAAATCCCCTCAAGCGTTATCTTACTACTCATGTTTCAGATAAATCGCACTCATATCCTGATCGCTCTATTCACGATATTGATAGTCCTTCCGGTAGCCGCTGAGCAGCCCGCCCTGAATGACGTCCTCCCCTCCATGTCCACCGAAGACCGCTCCGTTCTGATCTCCGATAGTGAACTCCTACGCTTCCACGCCGACGGTGTCTCCCCTGGTCTCCTGCCGAACACCGGCCTGACTGCCGGGATTGCCAGGCAGATGATAGCAGGTGACTTGAACATCGGAATCGAGGGGCTCTTCTTCACCTCAATCGATGAATTGCCAACCGGCTACAGAACAATGCCTGCCGACGAACGGGATCTGATCCTCTACAACATCCTTCGTTCGGTGAGCACCCTCCAGGGACTGGAGTATTATTCTGCTTCCCGGGACGAAATACGGCTGCTCTTCGAGGAGTCGTGGGTTATTGCCGATGTAAAGAAACCCAAAGACGCCCTTCCCGACCCCATCGTATCCACGATTCCGGACGAGGATACAATCCTGATACACCAGAAAGATAAAAGCTTCGGCAACAACCAGTCGGAAATGACCTTCTGCGTACGCTCCGATGTTTTTGCTGCATGTATCATCAATCTCACACCGATGCGCTACAAGGGCATCATCAGGGTGGTGAATCCCGAGAACATGCAGATTCACCTCATTGTCGTACCGGTTGAAGAAGGTTTGTTGATGTACGGTACGATGTCCGCCCGCACCCGGGATGTAAAATCATTCATCAGCCGCGCCCGGAACTCATTCACGAACCGGGTTATCGCCCTCACCGGATGGTACCGGACCCGGCTGAATGAGGAATTCACCTTCTAAAAGGATGATAAAAGCAATATATCCGATATTTTAACTTGACAAAGCAATAATATCGGATTATTTCTATTTTATGGCTTCTAGCACCTTTATTGAACGAAAAATACAACAGACGATTCTATCCCAGCTGTATAAAGATACAATTTTACTTTTGACGGGAGCCCGACAGGTAGGAAAGACAACTCTGCTGCGTTTCTGCAAGAGAACTCTCGAAGAACGGAACGAAAAGGTATATTACTTTACCCTGGAAGATCCCCTCCTGCTGGAAGATTTGAATAATCACCCCAATCAGATTTTTAAATATATCAGGAACGATCCTTCCAGAAGATCTTTCCTGCTCCTGGACGAAATTCAGTACCTGAATAATCCGAGTAACTTTCTTAAATATCTCTATGACCAATACAGCGAAAGCCTGAAAATTATTACCACAGGCTCATCGGCTTTTTATATTGACCTTAAATTCAACGATTCCCTTGCGGGTAGAAAACGGATTATCAATGTGTATCCCTTTTCATTTTCAGAGTACCTTCTCGCGAAAAATCCTGAGCTATCAAACCTGCTTTCAACTGATACTTTCCTGAAAACTGGTAATAAGCGGGAACTCCTGATTCCTGAAAAAAGATTGCTGATTCATCACTGGCAGGATTATGCAATTTACGGTGGATATCCCAGGGTTGTTCTTGAGGACGATACGGAAGAGAAACAACATCTTCTACAAGAGCTCCACCAGAGCTTTCTTAAAAAAGATATTCTTGAATCAGGCGTTAAAAATCATCTGGACTTCTATAAATTACTAAAACTGCTTGCCTCACAATGCGGCGAACTACTCAATCTGAATGAATTGGCCAATACCCTGGGAATATCAAGAACGGCAGTCGAAAACTACATTTATATTCTGCGAAAATCCTTTATTATTGAGATCTCTTCTACATTTCAGAATAATCTACGAAAAGAACTGACCAAAATGCCCAAGGCGTTTCTGTTGGATTCCGGATATCGTAATTCCCTGCTGAACTGCTTCAAACTTCTTTCATCACGAACCGATGGAGGAAGCACTTTTGAGAATCTGTTTTTTTCTGAGCTGTATAAAAACGGTATTGAGAACATAAAATTCTGGAGAACCCAGGACAAGCATGAAATTGACTTCATTGTAAATGATAAACTGGCTTTTGAATTAAAACTCAACCCAAGGAAATTCAATTCAAATCGCTATGAGAGATTCAAGCAATCTTATCCACAGATTCCATTAAAACTGGTGGTTCCAGATGATGCGGAAGAACTGGACATACTTGATTTTTGCACATAACATCAGCTGATCCAAA
>JAUVIY010000386.1 GCA_030592625.1 Spirochaeta sp.
AGCACTCTCCAACGAAGTATACGAGCCAAAGGTCGTTTTCAGCAGCCTGTTAAAGGTAATCCGGGTTTTTCACCGGCTTGATATCCCGGGTCATCAAAACACTGCCGGTGGCATATTCCTCGTAAAACCCACGAACCAGATCGTTTCGATAAGCAAAGACATGATCGATATAATCCAGGGTCATCCTGGGTGCTCCCAGGCTTCCAACCCGTCCGGGACCGGCGTTGTACATGGCCAGGGCAGTAACGGTATTCCCGGAAAGATCCAGTGTCTGACGGAGATAGGATGCACCGTAATCGGCGTTGAGATACGGATTATAGAAATCGTCCTCGCTCAGGAATGTGAATGTCGAAGAGTTCAACTGCATGAGGCCGCGGTCGATACTGCTGTTCGTATTAACCCCTGCCGCCGTGGTGCGGAATCGGCTTTCCTGCCAGGATACCGCCACAACAAGAGCCGGATCCAGCTGATGGCGGTCAGCGGCTTCGATTAGGGCTTCGGCAACAATTGCATCACCAATCCGTTCTTCCAGGAACTTCACGACGGAGGCCCGGGTGGAAGGGTTGAGGAAAGGGACCATCAGTCCGCTGTCGGATTGATCTGAGCTGAAATCCATATAAAGATATGCAGGAGTCACTTCGTCCTGCAAAGTAGATGGATGAGATACTGCGGAATCATTTTGCGCCCCAAGCGATCCAAGAATGACCGCGAATAAGGCGATTAGAGTACGGTTGATAACAAGGCTCCTGTTACTGACAAAACTTCAATAAATAAAACGTTAGGAAGTGAACAGGATTTACCCGGAAAGGTAAAGTAGACTGAATATCTTTATAGATGAAGTTAATATGGAGTTTATGTGAAGAATTTCCCATCATCTTCGAGTGGACGCGTCCATCTGCCGGGGGTATCTTGAGAAGAATGATCCTCCTGAGCGAGGTTGCGGATAAAATCCGTAACGAGATTCTTACCTGGCCATCTCACCGGAATGTAAAGGTTCGCATACTTATCGATCCATCCCTGAATGATGCAAGGAAAGGTGATGAAGGGATTTTCAACGAAGTACTGATGATGTCGGCGGGACTTCTTCCAGGCACAGTCTCCGGACTCGATATTAAAATATCGGGAAACGATGAAGAGATCGGCATTTCTTTCAAATTCGATGATAAGGGGACTTCAACCCTGTCTCTACCATATTGGAATGATCTTGCGGATAAGGCAACCGGCTGGAATCCCCGGATCAGCTCCGATGAAAACGGTGTAATACTGACCCTTGCCCTTCCTGCTGCCGATGCGTATCCTCCGGTCAATCTCAGATCCATGGCAAGAGAGACAGGCATTCGAACGGATGAAGCTCGGAGCATCCTGAAGGGTTTCATCATCAATGCCCGATCTCACCTCGAGATACTGCAGGACAGGACCGACAATTATGGAGAAGAAGAGCGTTTCAGGGCGGCACATTCATTAAAAGGGGCCGGCAAGACCCTGCGGGCTCCGGAACTGGCCTCTGCAGCCCGAGCTCTGGAACGGAACATCAGGGAAAAGACCGGAACCACAGGAGAACTCAAGAACCTTGAGTCTGTCTGGAACCGCATAGAACGATGGTTTGAAGGGGATAGTACATGACGGGGAAATCGATCCTGTACGCAGAAGATGAATTTACCAACAGAAAAATAATGGAAATACAATGCAGGAAGTTCGGGGTTGAATGCATACTGGAAGAAAATGGGCGGAAGGCTCTTGCGAGATGCAGCAGAGACCATTTCGATCTTGTAGTATTGGATCAGTACATGCCGGGGCTTAACGGCGATGAAATCGCCCGGGAGTTAAAAAAACTCCATCCGGACCTGCCCCTGGTCGCCATAACCAGTGACGACAGTTGCGTACCCCGTCTGAAAGCAACCGGATTCGACTCGGTCTATGTCAAACCGTTACGAGCCGAAGATTACAAGGAATTACTGGAGACCTACCTCGCATGAAACGATTACTCCTCATATTCAGCCTCATCGCCCTGCTCAACCTGGGACTGGCGGCCGATACATACCGGTTCACGGTTCAATTCAGCCCCTCCAGGATCAGCTGGAATCCTCATTATGCCTATACAACTACCGAAGCACAGATATTCACTGCAATCTATGAAGGACTGGTGACTTTTCATCCGGCCACTCTGCGCCCGGTTCCCGGAGCTGCCGAATCATGGGAGTTCTCGGAGGATAACAGCCAGGTGACATTCACCTTGAGAGATGACATCAACTGGAGTAACGGCGATCGTCTGATCGCTCAGGATTTCCGGGATTCATGGCTTACCATACTCTCACCTGAAATCGGGGCTGAATATGCATCACTGCTTGACGATATTGTCGGTGCGAGAGAATACAGAACCGGCACTGGAAGCGTCGAAGAGGTTGGCATCGAAGCCATTGACGACAAAACCCTCATCATAAGCCTCAAGCAGCCCTCTCCTCAGTTTCTCTCGATTCTCTGTCATTACAGTTTCGCCCCGGTCCATCGGGATTTCCGCAATGTTCAGGATTGGTCGGCTCATCGTTCCGTTCCTGTAAACGGACCATATACCATCAGGGCACG
>JAUVIY010000020.1 GCA_030592625.1 Spirochaeta sp.
ATATCGGGATTGCATCCTGGGCTGCCATACCCGTTTCCGAGACCATGGATTTCCTGGCCGGTCTTCGTTTCTACCAGCCGGTTTCCAATTTATGGACCGATGCACCCTTTGCTCACGGGATACAAATTGCGCTGACGGCATCTTTACGATTCGCCGCATTCAGCGACTAAAAGCCGTAATTCTTTAAAATCTCACCGCCGGGACGGCGCCTTCTTCTTCCTGACCGCTTTTTCGGTTGACCAGCAGCAGCAGCATGGCACCGGTTGCAGAGTCCAGAACGGCGGTCAGCATGGCTAACAGTGGAAGTGCCGGAGCCAGGATGAGCCATCCATCATCAAGTCCGCGGCCGTACAGGCCGCCGAGCATCACCATTGCCGTCGCCAGTCCCCGATCCGGAGTTGCCGGCAGGGTAAAAGAAATCAGAAAAGAGAAAAGAGCCGTCCAGGCGGCCTGGAAAAGGGTTATTTCAAGGCTGGAATATGAGCGGATCACCGCCAACATGCAGATGGCCGTAATCATTGCCGTACCCGCCCTGGCGAACATCATGTAAACCGGTGCGATAAGCGCCGCGCTATGCCTGGGGATGTTGAGGTTTTCTTTAAGGTGCCGAGTGAGATTCCCGTAGTTGAATAACGGTGATCCGGAGATGAGCGCACCGAGAAGAGCCCCCGAAATTCCTGCCAATACCTTCCATGGTGAACGCCGTCCGCCGGCCGCCCAGAGGATCAGGGGATAAACACCCCCGATCAGTACTGTAACAATCAGAAGGATTATGCCGAGTATGGGCAGAAATCGCTGAAAATCCACCACACGGCGGGATTCAATAACCACTCTGGCGGTGAGTATCATCAGCATTACGGGCAGTAGTGCCAGCATGAAGCGGTTGGCTCTGTAGAGTATGCGGGAAATGGAATCGAAAAGGTTGAATGTCGGTTCGGAAATTTCCCGGTCATGATACATATGCCAACCCAGAATGAATGCCGGTACCAGCAGGGGAAGCAGAAACGACGAATTCCCGATCAGAACCCGGAAGCTGTTCATCTGGAGTGTGTCCTGAACCAGGGTTCCTAGAGTGACGATCGGAACTTCCGGTTCGGTACCCGGTATGACAGGAATCCGACCGAATCCGATAAGCCAGGCGATAAGTGTTCCGGTTAAAGTCAGTACAGCCGAAGCAATCAGGGCCGCAAGAGAGGAACGGCGGCACAGTGTGCCGAGCATGCCGATCCGTCTCAATCTGGTGACCGCCACCGGAAGTGAAAAGAATATCAGGGGCAATATCAGATATCGACCCAGGCGGATAGTCAGATCCACCGCTGCGGTCAGAACTGAGGCGATGGCGTCATTTGTATTCAACAGGAATCCAACAGCCAGTCCGACTGCGATTCCTGTGAGATAACGATATGGTGCTTTCATGAATTATTCCTTCAACTGATCGTATCGACGATGGAGGATCCGCCGAAAGGCCTGCGCCCGTCGGCATATTTGTACCACCGGCCTCGTAACTTGCCGGGTTTTTCTTCCCGCAGGCGGATGAGATTGGCCGTAAATTCCTCGGCATCGGGTGAATTGCTGATGAATCCGCAGGCCCAGAGAGAGGGGTCGGTTTCCCGGATCAGGGAACTGGAGAACCCGGTGAAAGCTCCCAGTGCCAGGGCATCAAGGGGTCCGGGGGCGCCTCCGCTGCGGTGGGGTACCACCATGCCCAGGAATCCTCCGGAAGCTTCCAGCAGCGGGGTGATTTCCCGTACAAGAGCAACACTTCCTTTCACCGATTGCTCCAGCACGGTCTCAATATCGCCGCTGCCCACTTCAGAGAAATCCTGTACCGCAGGAAGTGACTGATGCAGCACCCAGGCGGCGTCAATTTTATCGAATCTTCTGATGATTTCCCTTATGACGGCTTTGGTTGAGAACCAGGAAGATCGGTTCCATGTGAGGACGGTGAGATTGGGAGTGCCGGTTTCTTTTGTTTCGGTTTCTTTACCGGCGACTGGAGCTACGACCTGTGAGCCTCGTGCCAGCAGTTTTTCTATGAGTTTTCGACCTGTCAGCGATTCACTGCCGGTAACCAGCACCACCTCGTTCATGGGCGTAGTCTACTTTCTCCTCCGACGGGCCGTCAACGAGCGGCGCCAAGAAGACGATCAACATGGTAATCGGCTGTCCTGTCGGCTCGGTACCATTTTTTCAAAATAGCTTTCAGGGCTCGGGATCTCCTGCGTCGTTTCCGGCCGGAATCCGTATCGGCGGCGGCGGTGAGTACCAGAGATCGGACGGCATCATTCCAGCCTTCCCGTTTATACCAGAGGACACCGTCCCAGTCGTTAATCCCGCAGGTTTCCCGTACCAGGTGGTTGGCCATCAGGTTGGAAAGGGCTTCGCCGGATTTCGGGAGATTCTCCATCCATGATCCGGCCGACAATGCGGTTTTAAGAGGCTGTATGATTCCATCATTTCCTTCAGGGAGGCGGCCTTGTCTAAGCCATTTCTCCAATCCCCAGGTATCCCAGACCTCCATGGGTGGCTTGTCGGATACCAGGGTCGCAAGTGAGGCCAGAATACTCCAGGCAGCAAGGAGTACCGCCTCATCCCATTCCGGAGGCACATGTTTCATCCTCCGGCGGACTCCACCGTCGAAAAAGCGCCACAGTCCGGCAGATCCGGCCAAACGTATCCTGATGAGCTTTGTTGTCTCATCGAGGGTGACACCTGACGTCCCGGGCCTTTCGGACTCCCCGATCCCTTCGATCAGTTCGCTGTGTCGCTTTGCCAGGAGCGTGAGCTGTACTGAGCTGTCGTTACCGACATCCGGTCGCCTGCCACGGCGAATTGATTCAGCCAGACGGGCGATGATATTCTCTGTAATAATGTTTCCCAGCACCGTATGAATGGGGCGGAGACGAATTTCGGCGCCGGCCGCGTCCGGATCCGGGATCCCGGCACCGGCCAATTCCGCCGCCAGTTTTCCCCAGAGCCCATCGGCGGTTTCTTTCTCGATACGGAAATCCATGAAGGCTTGCCTGCCGAAACCATCAATTATTACCGATAAGCCCTCGTTCCTGAGGCTGCCCACAGAACGGAGATACCAGAATCCGCCGATATGATCCCGCATGAGAAGCCAGTCGTCATCGTCAGTATCGCCAAGACCCAATGCCGTCTCAAGGTTTTCGTTCAGGATTTTCATATCTCCGATATTCACAGGTGCCGCACGGCGAATCGTACCGGTTGCTCTTTCGAAGGCGTTGTTGACGATTACCAGCGCCCGGTCAACACCGTCGGAATTGGAATAGGCGAAGACGTTTTCGTTGATGCCGTCACTACCGACAAGGTCGTAGAGTCGGAAAGACGGAGCCCCGGCGAAGAGGGATCGGCGGGACAGCAGGGGGAAAATCTCCCGTTCGTGCCGTGTAACGAGATGGAAGTTCGGCTGTTCGTCCTTGTAGGCCCGGACATATTCCATGCCGTACTTTTCCGACAGACCTTCGATCTGGCCGTGACCGAACATGGGAAGACCCGGAAGAGTGGCCAGCAGTGTACATGCGGCGAAGTACCGGTCGTCATCACCGAACTGATCGACGGCGGTTTCTTCATCCGGATTGTTCATGAAGTTGACAAAACGCTGCAGTATACCGGGATCGAATGCCAGGGTTTCCTTGATTATGTCCCGGTATTCGTCGTTTTTCTGATCCCGGAGCATGTTCATAAAGGCTGAGTTGTAGACCCGGTGCATGCCAAGAACTCTGACAAAGTATCCCTCCATCATCCAGAAGGCTTCGGCCAGCAGCAGGGTACCCGGTACTTCCGAGGAAACCCGGTCCACGACTTCCCGCCAGAATTCTACAGGACAGGCCGCAATGAAATCTTCGTCCGAGAGGGCGTACTCCGAGCGCGAGGGTATGGCTCCTCCGGAGCCCGGGGCGGGGAACCAGAGCCGGCGGATGTGCTTGCGGGCCAGTACCATTGCGGCGTCGAAGCGTATGATGGAAAAATTCCGGGCCACATGAAGAATGTCCTGAATCACAGCTTCCCGGGCTTCGGGATTCAGAAAATTTATCTGCGCGGTATCGTTCCAGGGCATGGTGGTGCCGTCGTTGCCGTGGTAAACGTACCTGGTATTTCCAGTGCTGTTGTCTGTTCTCCGAAAGACGACGGCCGCATCGCTACGATCCCAGTAATGATCTTCCAGCCGGATATCCACCGATCCGTCTTCCGACAGGTTATCGGAATTGAAACCGTAGGCCGGGTAGGGACATTCGTCGGCGCTCAGGAGCCGTTCCGGATAATGTCTCACCCAGTCGGAGTCCAGCCCCACGTGATTGGGCACCATGTCGCTGGAAAGCCGGATTCCATGTGCTTCGGCCCGCCCCCTCAGATTCTCCAAGGCACCCCAGCCACCGAGCTCTCCGGCGATATCGTACCCGTAGAGGGAGTATGCCGAGGCAGCGGCTTCCGGGTTTCCCATTCGCCGCTTGATTTCCCGGCTGGCATTACTGCGTTCCCAGAGTCCGATGAGCCAGAGGGCGTTGAAACCCCGGGAAGAAAGGAGGGCAAGCTCTTCGTCGGGAACGGCGTCCAGGGTCTGTATCTGACGGCCGTGGATCTTTGAAAGCTGTGCCAGCCAGACCAGGACGTTTTTTGCCAGCATCACGACATGAGGCATCCAGTCATCGTCGCTGCTGAATCGTGCCGTTTCATCCAGATCGGAGAATCCCGGGCGCTGTACCGGTCCCGGGCCTCCGAACCGGGGACGTGTCTCTTCTTCTATCATGTCCAGGGCACCGACGAGTCCGGCGGCCCAATCTCCCAGTATGGCGCCCCAGCGTGTGAGAATGTAGAGCAGTTGGTCTTTCACCGAATTCGGGGCCGCCTGAACAGGTTTTCTCAAAGTGGCCAGGGGAGGCGCCTCTTCAGGTTTCCGGGGCGCCCTATCCGTATCGGTGCCTTCGATACTCTTCCATAAGGCGGCGATTTTTTCGTTGCCGCCGAATTTACCGCCGGATTCCGGATCGATGAATAATCCCCGAAAGGGAGAGAAGGCCGGATCGTCGGCAGACAGGGAAACAAGCGTCCATCGGTTAAGGACGGTTTCACGGCCGTTCAAGGGGCCGCTATCATTTTTCAGGGCCTCCCCCGGGGAACTGCGTCCGTGCCACAGTTCTTCGCCGGGAAATCCCTTGATGATTTCAATCAGGGCTGCATCCCGGTCTTCGGCGGTCATATCGTTCTCGATGGCGGTGAGAGCCCCTTTCTCATAAGGATCCGGACTCTTGGCAAAGTGCTCCAGGAGGAGGCGCCAGGCCGTGATGATATAGGCGGCTCCGAACAGGTCCGAGGCCGGGGGAGCGGCCTCAGGCTCGAGCTTTTCATAAAGAACAGCCAGTTCCCTCGCTTCCTTCCGGGACCGGATTATCAGGGATCCCCGAGTATCGTAGCGCTCATCTGAGAGGTTCAGCTTTTTTCGGGCATTCCTGCTTAATGGAATGGATGGAACGGAACTGGACTTGATCATGTTATACCTCTCATGTCACTAGTGTTCTGTAATTTCATTCACGAACATACAATTAAATACCGTTGAATATCGTGCGGGACTCGGCATGGAGGCTCGGCTCCGACGAACTTCGGGGTGTTTGTCTCCACGATTCCGGGTAACTCCACAATATTACCTTTTTATAGCAGGGCGAAACAAAGGTATTTTCGCCCAGGAGGCTGCGAGTCTCGCCTCCTATTCCCGCTGCGGTGTTGGCAAAATACTCATATAGCCTGGTTGCAAGCTGCGGGGTATGAAACCATTCTTTCCCGGCACTCGCTCGGAAATACCCGAGGGTATTTCTCTCGCATTTAGGGTCGTACCGCAGCGCAGCGAGGAACGATCCCGGCATACGTTTGGGAATCATCTCGAAAGCCCAAAGTCCGACAGACTCCCGGCGATTCTCTTTCTTCTACCGCACAGGGCTTTTATTTCGAGGGTCAGTTCGTGGCGTTCCATCAGGTCTTCGAGGCTTGTCTTCATGCGCCAGGTCCAGTTGTTCTCCTGAACCGTACCGGGAAGATTGATGCGCTCGGCTTCGGGATTAACGGTGACGCAGTGAGGATCCAGAGCCAGCAGATCCTGTATCGGATAAGCGGTTATCAGTGAGGCGGAAGCCTGCAGGCCTTCGAGGACCTTTTTTACTCCGCCGGTACCCGACAGATCGGCATCCTCCGCCAGTCCCAGGGCCTGACGCAGTTCCCGATCTTCCCGGGCCTCTTGGGCCAGCCATCCCCGAAGTGTCGTGGAATCATGTACCGAACTGGTGGTAACCGAAAGTTCAGGGTATTGGTTGAAGGGAATATAGGGCTGACCCGGTTCATCCCATTCCCGGGCCCAGCGGGTGACTTTCAGCCCGAGAATTCCAAGATCAGCCAGGACTCCGGGAACCGAAGGTGGGATGGAGCCCAGATCTTCGGCACAAACCAGCATGCTGCCGCCCCTCTTCATCATGCCCAGCAGCTCACGGCCGGTTTCTTCCCACAGGGCCCTCGAGGCTTCTTCGGTCCTGTGAAAGAGCTCGTTCAGAGCATCACGTTCGCCGTCGGAGAGGCTCTTCCAGCCCCGGGTATTTTGATAGTTCAGGGAGGGCAGCCAGGAATCGTCACCGATGGCGAGAAAGGTTCGGTTTCTCAGGGCCTGGAGGAACCGGTCTTTGGCTTTATCGCTCAGGGTGGAGGCTGCTACCTCTTTTTCGGTGGGACCGTCGAGGTGAGTGCGCCAGAGGTCATCCAAACCAACTTGTTCCAGCATGGCTTGAACCGCAGCTGCCTCTTCCCCGAAGGTTTCACGGAGTTCCTCGCCTGGAAAATGGGCCCGTGATAACCACGTGATACGTCCATCATCCCATCCCAGGGCTTCAAAGTTGTGACGTGTGATAGAGACCGAGGGCTCGAAATAACCGTTCAATGCCGAAATATCGTCTTCTGGTACGGCCCAGATGCGGAAGAAGCCAAGGACGTGATCGATGCGGTAGGCATGATAGAATTTGGCGGCCTGGTTCAGCCTGCTGCGCCACCAGTGGAAGTCGTTTTGACGTTGATGGTTCCAATTGTAGGTGGGAAAGCCCCAGTTCTGTCCTCCCGGGGAGCCGGCGTCGGGGGGGGAACCGGCCCGAAGATTCAAGTGGAAATTGGACCGTTCGGCCCAGACATCGGCGCTGTCGTCATTGATGAGAATGGGTATATCACCTTTAAGGGCGATACCCAGCAAATCGAGTTCTTCCGACGCTGCCTTGAACTGGGATTCCAGGCGCCACTGAAGCCAGACCCAGAATGCGGCTTCCTTTTTCCGTTTCTTCCAGAGTTCAGCCAGATCCCTGTCACTCGGATCACGATGGGATTCCCACTCAAGCCAGGATTTCAGGCTGTTTTCTTCCTTGAGCAATGAGAACAGGGCGTAGCTCTTCACCCAGGGATTGGCCTTTTCCCATTTTCCCGACTCCCTGATGTCCGAGGCCGAGGCGCCATTCCACAGGGATCGGAGAATACGCATTTTTCCTGTGAGAACCGCGTTGAAGTCGATATTTCCGGTTTCGGACAGGGAAGATTCCAGGCCGGCTTTGAGAGCTTTGATATCCTCCGGGATACCACCGGAGGATTTCCCTGCCGCCGCCTCGGGGAAATCCTCCAGTCTGGCATAAACCGGGTGGAGGGCAAAGGCGCTCAGGGCACTGTAGGGAGACCGTTCGAATCCCGTGTCGTTCACCGGAAGAATCTGAATGAGTTGGATACCGGAAGAGGCGGCCCAGCGACCCAGGGTCGGCAGGTCGGCAAATTCCCCGATTCCGATACTCTTACTGCTCTTCAGAGCCGATAAGGGTACGACGATTCCGGTGATAGGGTGTTTGAATCCCGGGAATTGCATGAGAGCCTCCAGACCAATTATCGTTCATTCTTTCTCGGTCCGCATCCGCTGTTCCAACTGTCGGATCCGGTCCCGGATTCTTGCGGCCTGTTCATAATCTTCTTCTTCCACACGTCGGCCGAGTTCATCCTGAAGCCTGGAACGCTGGGTGGCAAAGGGCCTTTCTGATTCGGTCATACTCACGTTTATGGAGTCTTCCTGGGAGATGCTGTCCTCCAGGAAGATGGGTATGCCGGATCTCACGGCGAGAGCCAGGGCGTCGGGGGTTCTGGAATCCAAACTGAACCGGGTGTCTTCACCGGAGAAATGGATCACAGATCTGTAATGCCCCGGAGAGCCGGATTTAAGTATTTCGATCGATTCAGGTTTCACCGATACAGCCTTGCCGAAAGATGTCATGACTTCCGGGAGGCTGGGAGGTTGTTCCTTTATCCCCGCAAGGGAGGTGAGTATCGCCTGGGCCTCCGCCGGCTCGACATAGACCGGTACACATTGGGAGGAAGAGGGCAGTCGGAGCAGAGCCGCTATTCCGTGTTCCGTCCGTCCGACCGTCCAGATTTCCGCTTTGATAAACATCGATACAGCCGATCTAGGACAGACCGGGAAAATTCAGGGTGGCGAAGTAGTCGGCCAGGTTTTCCCTGCGGCGGATTTCCCGTACACTGCCGTCTTCCTTCAGAAGCAGCTCGGCGGGCCGGAGTTTTCCGTTGTAGTTGAATCCCATGGAGTGGCCGTGGGCACCGGTATCGTGGATGACGACCAGATCTCCCCGTTCGATGGGCGGCAGCCTACGGTTGATGGCGAACTTGTCGTTGTTTTCGCAGAGGCTCCCTACCACGTCATAGGTTTTTGTCGCGGCGTCGTTTTCCTTGCCCATAATGGTGATGTGGTGGTAGGCGCCATAGAGGCCGGGCCGCATCAGGTCTGCCATGCTGGCGTTCACCCCGATGTATTCCTTGTAGATGTGCTTCTCATGGATGGCCTCGGTTACCAGGTATCCATAGGGACCGGTAACCACCCGGCCGCATTCAAAGTAAATGGCCGGAGGTTTCAAGGCGGCGGCGACGATATATTCGGTGTAGCGCTTCTTGATACCTTTTGAGATAACTTGCAGATTCACCGGAGTTTCCTCCGGTCGGTAAGGGATTCCGATACCACCGCCGAAATTAATAAAATCCATAGTGACGCCGGTTTCCTCGGAGATGTCCGCCATGAGCTGGAGCAGCATATCGGCGGTTTCCACAAAATAGTCGGTGTTCAGTTCGTTGGATGCCACCATGGTGTGGATTCCGAAGCGTTTCACCCCCTTTTCTTTTGCCCTTGCATATGCCTCTATCATCTGTTCCCGGGTAAGGCCGTATTTGGCCTCTTCCGGCTTGCCGATAATATCGTTTCCTTCCTTCGCGGGACCGGGATTGAAGCGGAAAGAGAGGGTTTCGGGAAGGTCGATTTGCTCCAGGTACTTCAAATGGGTGATATCGTCCAGATTGATGACGGCGCCGAGTTCCTTGGCCTTCAGATACTCCTGCAGGGGTGTGTTGTTGGAGGAGAAGAACAGCTTGTCTCCCCTGATGCCTGCAGCTTCAGAAAGGATGAGCTCGGCCATGGATGAACAGTCGGTTCCCATACCTTCTTCGGCCAGAATCTTGAGGATATGAGGGTTGGGACAGGCCTTGACGGCATAGTGATTCCGGAATCCTGAGGGTGCCCAGTCGAAGGCAGCGGCGAAGGATCGTGCCGCCTCTCGTATGGCTTTTTCATCATAAATGTGGAATGGTGTCGGAAATTCCCTGACAATTTCCCGCATGGTTTTTTGATCGAAAGGGAGTGTCTTCTCGTTCATAAATTTTATTGACCTCTGGCGCCGTGACGGGATCGGCGTTTTCCCCACATCATAGACCGTTCGGGAGGGGCCGGGCTATAGTGGATGCATGCCCGTCATACGCCGATCCGGTCTTCTTTTCGTTCTCCTGAGCCTTGTTCTCTTCTCCTCCTGCTTCAACCCGGTTCTCTTTCGTATTTACAGCGGGGATAAAGTCGGATTTGTCGATAGAAAAGGGGAAACGGTTATTCCTGCGGAATTCAAGGATGCCGACGAGTTCTCCGAGGGTCTGGCCCTGGTGGTGATTGACGGAAAAGGCGGCTGGATCGACCACCGCGGACGTCTGGTGATCCCTGCCGAATTTCCGGTGGCCGGAAAGTTCAACCAGAGGCGGGCCATGGCCGTTGCCGAAGAGGGCGGTCCTGCCGGATACCTGGACCCCCGGGGGAATTGGGCCGTTGAACCGGTCTGGCTCAAGGCCGGGGAATACTCCGAAGGTATGGCCGCCGTGGAAGATGCTCAGGGCGCCGCCTATATCGATCGGCGCGGCCGGGTTGTGTTCCGTCATGATTATGATTTCGCCGGTCCTTTCGAACAGGATCGGGCTCTGGTGGTGAAAGAGGGGCGATACGGCTTCATCAACCGCCGGGGAGAGGTGGCGGTACCCCTGGAATACCGCTTTGCCCAGCCCTTTTCCGACGGGCGGGCCTTTGTTGTGACGGATGAGATGGGCGGCTTTATCAATCGCCGGGGCAGGATGGTGATTCCGGCTGATTATGATAATGCAGTCTCTTTCCGCGACGGGCGGGCCCTGTTCGTTCGGGACGGCATGGCGGGATTTCTGGACACCCGGGGTAAAGAAATCATTCCTCCGGTTTACCGATGGGCCGGGGATTTTTCCGAGGGTCTGGCTCCTGTCGAAATCGACGGTCTGGTGGGATTTATCGACCGCAAGGGCCGAATAGCAATTAAATCCAGGTTCACCTACGCCGAGACCTTCCGGAACGGCCGGGCCCTGGTAATGGAAGGTGATAATATCTCCTATATCGACAAAAAAGGACGCATCGCCTGGGGTGATGAATTTTGACATTCTCTCTCCCCCGGCCTGATGACTGGCACGTCCATCTGAGGCAGGGAGATACCATGCCGTCCTATGCACGGGCCCATGCCTCGGCTTTCGGCAGGGTTCTGGCCATGCCCAACACGACACCTCCTCTGGTAACGGTCGAAGATGTTCTTGAGTATCGCCGCCGTGCCGAGGAGGCCGCACCGGGTCTGGAAGTGCTTACCGCCTTCCGGCTGATGCCCGGAGCAACTGAGGCTGATGTACGGGTTCTGGCCGCCGCCGGTGTGCCTGCAGGGAAGTACTATCCCGACGGTGCCACTACCAACAGTGCCGGAGGACTGACGGGTTGGAGGCAGATTGAAGGTGCCCTGTCGGTGATGGAAGAAACTGGAATGGTGCTATGCATTCATGGGGAGGATCCCTCGGCGCCGGTGCTGGACAGGGAAGAGGCCTTCCTGCCGGTGTTTCGGGAAATTCGCCGGGCCTTTCCCGGTCTGAAGATAATTCTGGAGCATGTTTCCTCTGCTGCTGCCGTCAGGATGGTGGCCGAATCCGATGGACCCACCGCCGCTACCGTAACGGTTCAGCACTTGCTCTTCACCCTGGACGATCTCATCGGGGGACTTCTGAATCCCCATCTTTTCTGCAAGCCTGTTGTGAAATTAGAAAGGGACCGCCGGGCCATCCGGGAGGCGGTGCTTGCCGGGAACTCCCGTTTTTTCTTCGGTTCGGACAGTGCGCCTCATCTTCGGGAGCACAAAGAATCGGACCGCTGCCCCGCCGGAGCGTATACCGCACCGATGGCTCTTCCGGCCCTTGTCACATGGTTTGAGGAAGCGGGCGCCATGGAACGGATCAAACCATTCTTTTGCGAGTTCGGGCGGCGGTTCTACAAAGTTCCGGCTAATCCCGGTACTGTCGTTCTGGAGCGCAGTTCCTGGACGGTTCCATCGGTTTCCGAGGGCTGTGTCCCCCTGATGGCCGGGGAAGAGCTGCAGTGGAAGGTCCGGGACATTGTCAAATGATTAGTCTGGTTCGAAGATAGAAACTTTTCATTAATTATATTGTACCTGGTTACGTCCGCTTTCTTTAGCTCGGTATAATGCGTTGTCAGCTCTATTAATGAGAACCGTATCAGTATCCCCGTCATGAAATGTTGTAACGCCAAAACTCAGAGTTATTTTTCCAGGCTCTTTGAAATTATACCCTTCAACCTTGCCTCGCAATTTCTCCGCAAGTTGTATTACGCCATCAAGACCAGTTCCGGGAGACAGAACAACAAATTCTTCCCCCCCCCAACGTGCAAAAAAATCGATCACACGTATATTGCAAGTAATAAGCCTGGTAAGGCGTATCAGGACATTATCTCCGGCGGAATGTCCATATGTATCATTGACTTGTTTAAAGTGATCAATATCAAAAATAATTAAAGATAATATAGAGTTGTTGCGTTGTGCCCTTTGGATTTCACTTGTTAATATTTTATCGAACTTCATGCGATTGTGAATCCCTGTCAGCGCATCAGTTAATGCCTGCTTTTCAAGAAGTCTATTGATTGTTTCCAGTGTCTCCAGGTTTTTTTTCTGTTCTGTAATATCACGGAAAGTAATAACGGCACCATCCAGAGTGTCGTTTTTATACACCGGACGGCTGGAAACCATTACCGGAATCATGAATCCGGACTTGCAGGTGAAGACACCATTGCTTTCATTGTAGTCATTTCCTATCTGTATGGCATTGCAAAGTGGATTTTCCCCCGGCTGAAATATTGTACCGTCCGGCAACTGCTTAAAAATACCGATATGAATAAGAGCACCTTCAATTTCATTGAAAGTGTAGCCAAGCAGCTTCAAAGCCTCAGGATTTGAAAAAATTATTTTTCCGTCTGAATCAACAAGAAAAAGTCCTTCACCAAGTACATCCGTTATAATCTTGAGTTTCTGCTCAAGAATTTGCTTTTCACGCAGAGAATCAATCATATCGTTGAATGAATTTGAAAACTCACCGAGAAAATATACCTGCTGATTCAGGTCGCCCTTCGCTACTTGGTTTACCTGCCATGTAAGATGGGTCAGACTTGCATGCAATCCCTTGAGTGACATTGTGAATATGTTGGCTCGTGAAGCATTTACTTGAAGATTTCCCTGAGCCAGTTGCTCAGAGTAATGAAACGCCTCATTGAGCATATCAAAAAACGATGCCAACCGGCTGCAAATATCCCTGAGCTCATCATCTTCAACAAGTGCCGGGTCTATCGGAAAGGTAAGGCCTTTTTTTTGAAGGCCATGCTTCTTGGCATCTTTTAAGCAGGAGTCAATTTTTTCTAAAATCAGATGGGAATCCATTTTCAATTCTCGACCTGTTTCACCTCAAAGCGGCATGTTCTATCACCTGTTGCCCAGCAATCAACTTCATTAACATTATATTTTTCCCCTGTGTATTCTTCAAAAATACCGGCTATAAACCCTTCATCGTAATCGCATACAGACTCGTCGAATATCGGTAACCCTGAGCAGTCAAGGTCTTCAGACACAGTCATTGTATATTGTCGTTTCTCATCATCAGATTTCTCAATTCTTAGAATCCCGATTTTAAGAGCGACAAGCTTTTCTTTTAAGTCTGCTATGAAGTCATTGAATTGAAGAGAGGTGTCAAGGATATTTATGCAAAACTCTTTTCCGGCAATGTTTCCTGCTTTGACAAACAATTCCAGTGTTTTCTTCTTGCCAAGCTCTTTCGAGAAAATATCTTTGAACGTAAACTGCATAAGTCGATAGACCAATACCGATGTTTCACCACCCAAATTTGGCCGGCCTTCTGAAAGATCTCCAAGGTCATCCCAGTTAAAATTATAAACATCTTTCATCTTGGATTTCTCCATTTGCGAATTTAATACCATTTGGCTAAATGAACACAGAGATAGCATCTTGACATTTCCTTTAAATCCTTTCGTGCCTGTCGGATGAAAAGGGCTATCTGTTTCAGACCCGCTATCCACGTATCCCCGCCCAGCCTATACTATTTCACATGATCGCCATACCCGCAATTGACCTCATTGATGGACACTGTGTCCGGCTCACTGAAGGGGTCTTCGATACCGTTAAAGTCTACGGTGACAATCCGGCCTCGGTAGCCCGGGGGTTCGCCGAAGCCGGTGCCGAACGTCTTCATGTTGTCGATCTGGACGCCGCTCGGGGTTCGGGGGACAACCGTGATTCCATCAGGGCGATTCGGAAGGTCTTTCCCGGCGTTATGGATGTGGGAGGGGGAGTCCGCAGTCTTGAGAATGCCCGTACCCTGCGGGATATCGGAGTTGATCTTCTGGTGGTGGGTACCGCTTTGGCACGCAATTCCGAAGAAGTGGCCGCCTGGGTTGCCGAGTTCGGTCCGGTGTTCGTTGCCGGTATCGATGCCCGGGACGGAGAGGTAAAAGTATCCGGCTGGGAAGCCGGTTCGTCGATCAGGGCTGCAGATTTGGCTATCAGAGCCTGCGATCTGGGGATGGTGGAAATTATTTATACCGATATTTCCCGGGACGGCACTCTCTCGGGACCCAACGTCCCGGAGACTGTCGCTGTTGCCGCAGCTTCCGGTTTGCCGGTGATTATTTCAGGCGGAGTGGGCAGCATGACTCACCTCGAATCACTTGTGTCTGATCCTCCCGCCGGGGTTTCCGGGGTAATTTTCGGCAAGGCCCTCTATGAAGGCCGTGTTATTCTCAAAGAAGCCATCATATTATTAGGAGCCGTCGAGTGAGTACCACATCGATAGATCCGGCCTGGCCGGTAATCGTTCGAATTAACGGTGAGCCGATTGCGGCGGCCCTGATGAACCGCAAGTCCTTCCGCAAGAGCATCGAGACCGGCACTCCCTGGATCGTGCATCCGGAAACCGGCCGTGTTCTGCCCTGGCCTGGGGAGCCTCGAACCGTTTCATTGATTGAGGCGTCTGGGCGTTATGAATTGATCCTTCCTGCCGGTGCAGCCCCCGATCCCTACGGAGTCGATACACCTTCTGATGTTGACCCTGATGATCGATCGGATATGAGTGATATCCGGGTGCCGGAAAACAGGGGAATTAAAGCGGATGGTATCATGGACAGCCTGTCGGTTCTTATCGCCGAAAGGCATCGGACCATGCCAGAGGGATCCTATACCACGCACCTTTTCAAGAAGGGATTGGACAAGATCCGGAAAAAAACCGGAGAGGAAGCGATTGAACTGATCCTGGCACGGGATAAAAAAGATCTGGTTTATGAATCCGCCGATCTTATCTATCATCTGCTGGTGCTGCTTGAAGCCTCAGGACTTTGCTGGTCTGATGTAATCGGAGAACTTACACGCCGGCACGGCGAATAGAGGAAACCAAAGCGTCGGCATCGCCTTCCATTTCGAAAACCATTTCCTCGATAAAACCGGATATGGCGGATTTCCAGCGCAGTTCCACAAGCGGCGGCTGATGGAACAAGTTCAATAAACCGCTTTTCTTTGGTTTGACCCGGAAAAGCTCTATCGTATCGGCGGGAATCTCAATGGTTTCATCCTTAGTTCTGCCTCGGCCCTTTTTTCCACCCGAAAACATGTTGGAGAGCCAATTCTCCGAGTGGAAGGTCTGGAAATACAGGGCCTTTTCCGTCGTGTAGAATAAGCCCCACAAGGGCGCAGGGGTATTTTCACGGATTACCCGGCCCAGTACCTTGACCAAGATGGGCATACCAAGGTCTTCTTCCCGGTTTTTCCAGAAATCTTCGGCATCTGCACCGTCATTTCTTCCGAATAACATGAGGACTATTCTAACATCCGCTCAGATATTGTTCCATCGGCAGAACTAGGACTTCTGCTTGTTGGAGGCGACGTCGATGTAGACCGCTATGATGAGAACCATACCCTTGACGATGTATTGCCAGAAGATGTCCATGTTCATAACGCTCATACCGTTGACGATGCTGGCCATGATGAGGGAGCCTACCATCGCGCCGATGATAGTACCCTTGCCTCCCATGAGGCTGGTACCGCCGATGACGCAGGATGCAATGGTTTCCAGCTCGTAGTTCTGACCGGCATTTACCGTACCTGCGGCGACGTATCCGGTGAGGATGATACCCGCCACGCCTGAAAGAACTCCCATAAGCACATGAACCAGAAAGATTGTCTTCTTGATGTTGATACCCGAAAGCCTTGTGGCCTCCAGGTTGCCACCCACCGCGTAGGCATAGCGGCCGAAGCGGGTATTAGTGGAGATGTAGGAAATCAGAAGGGCGACGCCTGCAAGGATGAGTACGGGAATCTGAATACCGCGGTAGCGGTTCATGATGAAAACATAGACAACCACGACACCGGCGATAATTGTAGCCTTCAGCATATCTTTCCACATCGCAGGAATCTCGAAGCCGTAGCTTCTTTTCTGGTTTCGACCAAATATTGTCGTGAAGTAGATAATACCGACAACGGCCAGGGCAATAATCCACCCCAGTCCATTGGAAATGTATCCCTGGGCGATCTGCACCAGGCTGCTCTCTATGGGTGAAATTGTTTTCCCCTGGGTGACGCCCAGAACACCACCGCGAAAAATCTGCATACCCCCCAGAGTGACGATGAAAGCCGGTATCTTAAGATAGGCGATAAGCGAGCCCTGCCAGACTCCGATGATGGCTGCCAATATAAGTACGGAAATTATGGTGAGGATCGTCGAGAGGACGCCGATTCCCGCCCGCTCCATCTGGGGGAAGATCTTGGGCAGCAGGTCGTAGAACACCTTAACCTGAAGAAAAGCCGTCACGGCGCTCAGAAAACCTACAACGGAACCGACGGAAAGGTCTATGTTTCCCAGGACGATTACCAATACCATAC
>JAUVIY010000252.1 GCA_030592625.1 Spirochaeta sp.
AAAAATCCCACTTGCCCGGAAGCAGCGAGAGAAGGAAAAAGCCTCCGATCGGACTTGAACCGATGACCCCAGCCTTACCATGGCTGTGCTCTACCAACTGAGCTACAAAGGCATGCAAGCGTCGGTGATAATATCTGCGGGCCATTGTTGTGTCAACCCGGATGAAAAAAGAAATACCGCAAAAATACTGCAAGGACTGTGCCTACTGTTTCAATGAAAAGTATCATACCCCAGGGCAGAGCCCTGGACCCGGAGCCGCCGACACACAGCAGGCACAACCGGCCGGTTCCGTATCCAGGTCGGCGGCAATAACGAAAAGGATCATTCCTCGCCCGGCTCCGGAAACAATCCCGGACCCTCAATACGACTTTTTTTGCTCAGCATGCGCTGAATCATCTTGCTGTTGTCCAGAAGGGGTGAGACGGAACGGTTATGGTGCACCCGGCTGATGGCCCGGGCGAACAGGTTGGATACATTGGCACTCCGGAACCAAGGACGGGACAGTATTTCTTCCGACAGGCTCACGGCATTTGTACCGATGACGTAATCGAACAAGCCGTCTTCATGGGCTTTATCGAAATGCGAGGCGGCATCACCTGAGAACAGTGGCAGAGATACACTGCAGACAATTTTCCTGGCACCCATCTCCTTGATGAGCTCCATCGCTTTGAGAAGAGTACCGCCGGTGCCAAGCAAGTCGTCTGCCATAAACACCGTCTTGCCTTCAACTTCCCCCAGCAGCCGGGCATTGGTGATATTCGAATCCGCCGCATTCCGGGATGTTCTGGTAAAGTCCCTTTCCTTATATAAAAGGGCCAGCGGTTTTTTCAGGCTGTCCGCATAGAATTTGTTGCGGTCAATGGCCCCGGTATCCGGAGATACGATGACAATATCCTCATTTACAAGATCAATGAAAGAACTGGCCGTTCTGAGGATCTGGTAAGACGCATGCAGATTTTCAAGGCTCAAGCTGTTAAAGGTATGCTCGATTTCCTTGGAATGGATGTCCAAAGTGATAATCCTGGCGACATCCATGTTCTCGAACATCCGGCCCAGCATCGAAGCGGTGAGTCCTTCCCTGCCCTTCTTCTTGTGCTGCCGGCTATAAGGATAGGAAGGAAGCACCATGGATATACGCCGGGCACCGGCATGGTGAGCCGCGTCCGCCGCAGTCAACAACGTCATCAGATGATCGTTCACCGACAATGCCCTTCGTTCATCACCCAGCCTTACGGGAGTCTCGTTGGCCACATCCTGGACTATATAGATATCGAGACCCCTCACAGTTCTCATTATCTCGGTTTTAATTTCACCATTGGCAAAACGGGTGTACTTGCAGGGGATCTTGAAGGACGGGAAACGATAACTGTCAGGACCACCCACCGCCGTCACACGATGGCTCATAAGATCATCAGACAAATTCAGTTCCCGAAAAGTTTCTTCATTCGGTATTTCGTACAGCCTGGAGATGAACTGCGCCTTCTTCTCGAAACGCCGTTGATAAAGGGTTTTCAGGTGAGCAACAATCTCTTCGGCGAAGGATTCTCCGCCGGGACAGGCTATCACCCCGAGTGAGGTGGGCTTGGCGAAACTCATACGGTATCGTCGCTCCCGATATCAGGTTTGATTACAGTTGGATGCTTAACCGACTATACGATTGGATCGGAGTGAGGGTCAATATTTGGATGACCTCCTGGCGGCCGACGCCCCGGATACTTCTCATGTTCATCAGTCAGGACGTTGATAATCGTCCGAAACCCCTCCAACCCGGTCTCATAACGACTTCCTATGAGATTGACTCAATACCCCTACTGCCTGTTGCATGCGCAACAATTACGATTTTCCGGTGGGGGTTATGCACTTGAATGGCAAAGAACTCATTGGGAGGAGTGTTTCGATACTGCAGCGCTACTCTCAGATATTTCTGGATCGTGAACTATCCCACCTGAATGTCGGGAGCACTCACTTTCTGTTCCTGATTCATATAAACCATACAGGGGGATCCATCAGGACGAACCGGCCGATCACTTCAAGGGGGATCCGCCGCTTGGAGGAAGAGGGGTACGTCCACCGTATTGTGGATAATACGAACCGAAAGGCTAAGAAATTGTACCTGACATCAAAAAGAAAGGATATTATCCCGGAACTGATTCGGGCATACAGTGCATGGACGGATGTTATTACCGGATCATTGTCGCCATCGGAAATTCGGACGGCTATAGAACTGGTCGGCAGAATGGCAGCCGGCGCCTTTGAATATCTCGGCGATGTCAGACTGGCTGAAAAAATGCGAAACAATGGAGTGAGGTAATTTCAAAAATCGAGTATTTTTGAAATTACCCAGACCTTTAAAAAATGCTGACCTTATCAATTCTCGCCATGAATGCCTTCCATAGTATCCCCCACTCTTGACGATCCGTCCTCAGGTTACCTATCTTGAAATCACGCTTTCTCGAGGAAGGGAATTCGATCCCGACCAGCGGTTTTTCAATCCGCAATCCGAGCGTTGCCTTTAAAGTGAGTCTGGTTGGGAGAAGAGACATGCGTAACAGAATAATTATCTCAGGACTGATTGCCAAACGAACGAGAGGAAAACAGCGGTTTCGTAAAACGAAATTGCGAGCAGTGAAAGCATTACATTCCAGAACAGAGCCCTGGGGTATGATACTTTTCATTGCCCTTGCGGCATTGTTGACCTCCTGCGGGGACCGGGCAGTTGATGCGGCCGAATCCATTGCCGTATTTGTACCGGGAGTTCTTGAAGGAAGCCCTACGTATGAAATGATGGATTCAGGGGTCCGTAAAGCTGCAGCGGCGGCGGATATCGAAGTGAAAACCATCGAAGGCGGATTCGATCAGGCGTCCTGGGGAAACCAGCTGATGGTATTGGCCTCTGAACAGCGCTACGGGCTCATCGTCACCTCGAATCCGGCCATGACCGAAATCAGCGTCGTTACAGCCGCATCGTTCCCGAATCAGGAGTTCCTGGTTCTCGACGGTTCGGGTCTTACCGGCGGAACTGTGGCCGATCTGGTTTACGATCATCGGGAACAGGCCTTCCTGATCGGTTATTTCGCCGGTCTCATAACGACTTCCGATGAGATGGAAGATTCCAACAAAGATTTAAAGGTGGGTATGATTATCGGCCAGGAATATCCCCAGATGATGAGGGAGATTCTACCAGGCTTCGAAATCGGACTTCACACCGTCAATCCTGATATCCGCCTTGATTATAGGGTACTGGGCAACTGGTACGATGCGAAGAAAGCCGGGGAGCTTGCAACAGGGCTTTATGCTGATGGATCGGATGTCATTCTCACCATCGCCGGCAGTGCCAATCAGGGTGTCATAGCTGCGGCGAAAGAAAATAGCACCTACGTCCTCTGGTTCAATACTGAAGGTAGTGAATTTGCCCCGGGAACGGTTCTGGCCAGCGCGATTATCAGGCAGGAAGAGGCCGCCGAAAAATGGGTGAGACTCTGGATCGACGGTGATCTGATAACAGGAGAGAGTCGCCGGGTCGGAATCACCGAGGGATATATCGATTTTCCACTGGATGGAAAGCTGTTCCGGAAACATGTGCCGAAATCAATCAGGGATGAGATGGAGGACACCGTCAGCCGTATGAAAAGCGGCGCATTGAGCCTGCGAAGCCTCGATAGCTGAATTCCACCACCCGGATAAAACCATGACACTGGTTATTTATTCGGCCATGGCGTCACTCTCCAGTGCTTTCCGGAATAGTCATTGCAGGATATTTCTTTTTCATGACTGAAATTATAGCTAGAGAAGCCCAGGGTCCTCCAATATCCCGGTCACATTACTCTTCTTTTGACTCTACGCCGCCGCCCTGCTCGCACTGACCGCTGCCACCATCGGCCAATTGATGGATCTTTCCAGTATCAGAAGTTCTAACGGTGTTTCAAAATATCTTTGTAAAATATTCGTCAACTCACCCTTGCATGATGGATGTGTCGGGGCTATCTTGAATTTGCGTTGAGCTTGTCTCCGCATGACGGACCCTTGGGGGGGTCCTGAAGGGTCGCTTCTTTGGGAGCGGCCCTTCTTTTACCGAGGTTTCATTATTGGAAACAAGAGCCACCCGTTGTAGAATCTAAGCGATGCTTCAGGAATTACAGAATGTTCGACAGATTAAGGGTGAGGGGCTCAGGCGCTGGTTCACTGATGATGACCTTGAGCTGATTCTCTGGTATGACGATAGAAGGAAGCTTGAGGGTTTCCAGATCTGTTACGACAAAATGGCCGGAACTCGTACGATTACCTGGAAAAAGGTGACTTCGGCTGAAGGTGAAACCAAGTCCATTCTGGTTTCCGATGGTCCATATAACAAATCAAGGCTCCTGGCATTGGTGGAAAGAAGTTCCGAAAGCCTGGAGGTAAACCTTCGATCCTTTATCCTGAAGCGGCTCGAATCTCATGGAGGCTGAACGCTTGAAACCTTTT
>JAUVIY010000199.1 GCA_030592625.1 Spirochaeta sp.
CTCATCGGCATTATTGAAGGTATCCAGGGTTCCATCTCCCGGAAGCAGCATGATCCCCGTTGCCGGATCGGTGCCGTTGTTAAGGGTTATCTCGAAAACCTTGGCCAGGTTCAGCCAGGAGCCTTTGGCCGCAAAATCCCATTTGCCCGGGACTGAAGCTTCGATACAACCCACCGGGGCCCATGTGTATAGATCTTCCTCGGCTATGCCCATATGCTTCAGGATTCTCATGACTCCCGGGTCGTTGTAGAGCGCCGGCTGACCGCCCTTGTGTTCATGGATAACTTCCAGGGCCCGGTGCATGAATTCGTCGGATGTGCCTTCGAACCACTTCAGGGAAACCGATGGTTTGGTTAAGCCCATCTCAGCGGTGGTATCCAGTACGATGAGCGTGAGATCGTTCACCGCATCTTTACCGTCTGCCGTCTGGCCTCCAATGGCCAGATTCTCGGCCAGGTGATATCCGGGGAAATATTCGCTGTCGGGCCATGAGCGGAGTTTGTTGATCTCGTTGGCCTTGATGAAAAATGATTCCACGAGTTCCAGGGCGAAATCCCGTGTGATGATTCCTTTTCCGATATCGTTTTTCATGTAGGGCCAGAGGTATTGATCGAAACGTCCGAGGGAAATGGCATGGCCGTTGGTTTCAATCTGCAGTATAAGCTGGATGAACCAAACGGTCTGTATGGCCTGCCAGAATGTTTTTGCCGGACCGGCCGGAACCTGCCGGCAATTGTCGGACATGGTGAGCAGTTCCTGTTTTCTGACCGGATCAGCGGCACTGTCCGCCATTTCGGCGAGTTTATCCGCAAAGCGGCCGGCGAAATTGATGACAGCCTTATTGGTAAGAATAACCGCCTGGAGGAACCAGTACTGAGAAATCGTGCCGGGTTCCGTCAGATCCAGCTCATCAAGCCTCTTCTGTGCCTGAGCAATGACACCGTTCAGGCCTTCTTTGAGAACCATTTCATGATCGGGAAGGACATTACCGAGACCGGCCGCCGTACACCATGTGTCGTCGATAGCGTTGATTTCCCAAGCCACTTTGGCCTGTTCCGGGAGCTGGCTCCATATGCTGTTGAAGAGTGTTTTATTCTTCCAGTAGTCGATGGTTTCGAGGATCTGCTCTTTGGCTTTCTCATCAACAGTGAACTGATCACAGGGGCGCTGGGCAAAATGGTACGGTTCTCCCCGGAACTCGTTGACGATCCAGTCGGTGGAGTATTCCGGAAAAACCGGTGCGGCGCGGACGGAACCGGCCTGATTTCCAACCAGGAGTTCTCCGTCTCTGACGAAGATGGTCATGGAATCGAGGACGTTATAAAAGGATTGAGCCCGCCTCTTTACTATGGGCTGTCCTTCACTTTTTTTCATGGATTCAGTAAATATGACAGCGCGTTCCGGACAGATTCCGGGAAACTTTTCGAACAGTCCGTCACGGAGTTTTTGAATTCTGTTGGTCATAACCAACCCCCTGTTATGAAAACGGTTTCAAAGTAGTTTCATATTAACACGCGTTATAGGGTGAATCAAATGAAAATTTTGAATATTCGGCGAATCAATCCTTCTTTGATCCCTCTCATGGCCCATGCCGGGAGTTTTATTGACAGCTTCAATATTGCCCACTACCATTACTGGGATTGAAATCGATTTCAATAAAGGAAAAGGCCTTGTGGGTCAATATAACATCACCGAGATAGCCAGACTCTGTGAGACTTCACCTGCCACGGTTTCCCGGGTCCTTAACAATCCGGATATTGTTGCGGCACCACTGAGAAATCGTATTAAATTAAAAATGGAAGAACTGGGCTATCGCCCGAATCCCTTCGCTTCACGCCTCAGTTCCCAGTCGCGGTGGGGTCTGGCGTTATTTGTATTTGACATCCTTAATCCGTTTTTTGCCCTGATTGTACGGAGAATCAGTCATCTGGCCATGGAGCAGCACATTCCTCTCACGGTATGTGATACCGAAAATAATGAAGAAAAGGAACGAATCTATCTGGATTATCTTCTGGATAACAAGGTGGGCGGTATCATTTTCTCCGAGGGTATCTCCAGTACCACAATCGAAAGGGCTCGGTTATCCACGGAAACGGTGCTGCTCGATCGTCATTTCCAGGAAGGGTTGATTTCCGAAGTTACCAGCGATAACTACCAGGGTGGATGCCAGGCTACCGATTATCTGATTCAACTGAATCATTGTAACATCGGTTTCATCGGGGGACCTGATGGTTGGACCTCGGCGGAGGATCGTTACAGGGGGTATCGGGATACACTGGAACGTAATGATATTCCGTTCAGGCCGGAACTCGTTTATCAGGGTGATCTGCGTTTCGAATCAGGAATCGGCGCTCTCGAATACTTTCTAACACTTCCCGAATGGCCATCCGCAATCTTCAGTGCCAACGATCAAATGGCTTTCGGAGTACTGACCAAGGCGAACAGTATGAAGATTTCCATACCCGGGGATATTTCGCTGGTCGGCTTCGATGACATACCGTTATACAGTCTGTATACCACCAAACTTACGGCAGTTCAGCAGAATATCGAAGCCCTTTGTGAAAGCTCCTTTAAAATAATGATGACCAAGATCAGCCAGGAACAAGACCTGGAGGGAATGAACCGAGAGGTTAATGATCGGATCGTTATCCCTACAAAGCTGAAAATCGGAGAAACTTGCGGAAAATGTCTCCAGAGAACCGGTTAAATCCCGTTATGGTTTCTTCAGCAACAGTTTTCGACATCGAGCGCTATGCAACCGAGGACGGTCCCGGCATTCGAAGTGTTGTCTTCTTCAAGGGCTGCAATCTTCGCTGCAGCTGGTGTCAGAATCCGGAATCCCACAGCAGCAGTCCCCAGATTATGTACTATAGCAAACAGTGCATTTCATGCGGCCGATGCGTCGAGGCATGTCATACAGATGCTGTAAATAATATTCAGCCTTTCAGATTTGTCACTGATCATGAAAAGTGTGATTTATGCAAAAGATGTATCGATGTCTGCTTCACGAATTCCCGTAAAATTGTCGGGCGTCAGATGCCGCTGGATGAAATTATGGACGAGCTCAGAAAAGACAAAACCTATTACAGGGAATCGAATGGCGGAGTAACATTTTCTGGTGGAGAGCCGCTGCTTCAGGCTCAAGCGGTGTTGTATCTTGCTCGCAGCTGCAGGGAAGAAGGCATCCATACGGCGCTGGAAACCGCTGGTTTTGTGCCATGGTCTGCATTCGAAAATCTTCATCCCTGGCTGAATCTGCTCTATTTTGATCTGAAACATATCGACTCCGATATCCATAGTCAGTATACCGGAGTGCCTATTGAACCGATTCTTGAGAATATCCGTCGAGCCGGTGAATTATTCGACAATATCGTTGTCAGAATCCCTGTTGTTCCGGGAGTGAACGACTCACATGATACCCAGGGCCGTATGATGGGTTTCCTTGCCGGGCAAACGGCGGTCAGGAATGTTGAACTGCTTCCATTCCATCGACTGGGAATGACCAAATATGAAGGTCTCGGGATGCGGTATGCCATGGAAAACGTTGTAAATGTACGAAAATCAGATTGTGAACCATTTGCGGAAATCGGCCGGGGCATGGGACTGACGGTACGAGTAGGCGCCGGTTGATTATAAAGGGCCTGGAACTGGCACGTCGATACTATTCCGAAGTCGTTCTCCCGGAATTTATGGAAAGGGCATCCGATACAATTGATTCCATGACTTTCGGGCTGGCAGGTCCGGGGTCGGAATGCTATGGCTATGATGATGAAATCTCCCGTGACCATGACTGGGGTCCCAGGGTCTGTATCTGGATTCCGGAAAACCTGTATGAGAGACACTTCGGGATTCTTCAGAATATCTATGAAGGGTTGGATCACAATTTCCTCGGATTCGATCCCGTCAAACGTCTGGATACCCGGGTACGGAGGGACGGGATACTGTCGACAGCCCGTTTCTACAGTAATTATCTGGGTAGTGATCGGCCGCCGGAAACTCTTCGGGACTGGCTGCTGATGCCTGAGGAGGCGTTGTCTCTTTGTACCAATGGAGAGGTGTTCAGGGAAGGTTCCGGAAATTTCATGGTTATGCGTAAAGTATTGCTCTCCTATTTTCCCCGGGATATCCGGCTGAAAAAGATAGCATCCCGATGTAAAGCTGCCGCTCAGCATGGACAGTACAATCTATGGAGGGCCTTTCAGCGCAAAGACCTTCTAGCGGTTCAGTTCCATAAAGCCGGTTTTACCCGTGAAATTGCATCCCTTGTGTTTCTTCTTAGCCGTACCTATCGTCCTTTCGGCAAGTGGATTTTCAGAGGGCTTGATAACCTGGGCTCTCTGGGACCGGATGTGAAAAAGTATCTTCGGAATTTTACTGAAACACATGACGAGAGGAATCTGCGCAGCATATTGGAAGGATGTGTGGAAGAACTCATAGATGAACTTGTACGGCAGGACCTGACACCTCGGATGGGTTCCTTCCTGTACGATTTTGGCGTTGAAATTGAACGGTGTATCGAAGATGTATCCCTCAGAAAGGAACTGGGCTCGATCGGATAGGAGTTTAACAGATGAGTCAGGATAGCGTGAATAAGAAAGGTATCGTAAATCGGATTCTTGATATTGAGGTGAAGATGTTCCTGAGCGTACCGACGGGTGAAGAACCGGCCTGCCGAGCTGATATCGAGAACATGAGACTTCACCGCCGGGGGCAATTTGCCGGTTGGTCGGTCGGAACTTGTGAAAGCTATCTCCAGGATCTTGAAACAGCCGAAGCCTCAGGGAAAAACCTGCTGACTCTGAAATATGCCCGAATGGATAATCGCATCCCCTCCCTCTCGGAAAGCCCTGATATTCCCTATATCCGCGATTGCTACGTTGAATGGCAGAAGCTGATTATCAACAGATATCCAAATGTCATGCGTGGTGGTCGTGATATTGACGGCTTCAGTAACTATCTCAGCTCAGAGCTGGAAACATATTCGGATAAAACCCTGGTACTTCTTCGGTCGGATGTCGACGTCTGTCGACAGACCGGAGGAAACATATCTCTTGAAGTCTATGAGTCTCTGGCCGGACAGTCGGGATATGCTTCACTGGATGAAATGGAGAAGGATCTGAAATAATTCAATAGCTAACATGTAATGTAACAAAGTTGACATTTATACAGGAAACGTAACATTTTAACTTGACTTAATTTCAGTATGAGTTACAATTCTATCAGTCTGAAACCGATTTCAGTGTAAATTAAAACATA
>JAUVIY010000347.1 GCA_030592625.1 Spirochaeta sp.
ATTTCTGCATCCCAGTCCGCCCAGTCCCGGCCCAGAACCTCGAGCATCTGATGACGCAGGGTATTCAGTGAGCGAATCGGATCGCCGTCCAGTGTCGAGGCCCCGTTGCGGACCCCCTCCGGCCAGATTCCGTCGTCGGCAATCTGCCCCAGCAACCCCCTCAGATAAACGGTATCAAACTCATTTCCTGAAATCAATGCCCTCTCGAAATCCCTGATGAGAACAACGGTCTTCCGTCTCCGGGTCCCGTCGGCCAAAGAAGCGAGCTTACGAAGTGTCAGCATGGAATTATGAGGCGATTTCCAGGATATCCCGAAAAGTCACCTCATCCAGATCGGAACGGTCGGATCCCAGGATATCCACGGCCCATCCTGAGGCGGGCAGAATATCGGCCAGGTCCGCACCCAGTTCCCGCAGTCTGCCGGGCAGCCCGAGAAGCCCGAACAACGCCCGGATCTCTTCAGCCGGATTGTCTGAGGCATTTTCATCCTGGTCTGCAATAAGACGGGCAAGCTCTCCGAACTTCGGAGAACCGGTATAAAGTGGGGATTCCAGAACCCAGGGCAGCAGTACTGTATATGCCGCCGCTTTCGGAACTCGAGCTGCTGCCGAAACAGCCCAGGAAAGCATCATGGCAGGTCCGGGACCGGTGAGGCCGGTGGAAAAAGCGGAAAGGACCGCCGTTTCAGCTTCACGCAGCCGATAATCCGGATCGGCGGCTTCATCTTTCACATTACGGAGCAGCATAGCCGCATTTTTAACGGCCGAGCGGGTCTGAACATCCGAAAAGAAGTCCGACCGGGGAGAAAGAAATGCCTCAACGGCGGAAGAGAGAACCGACGCCATGGAGAGAGCAGATGCACCGACAGGCAGCTTACCCGAAATACTGGAGTCCATGAGAATCGTATTGGAAGGCGGATCGGGTAATTGAATCAGTACCGTTCGGCGTGAGGCTGAGTCGGTAAGCAGGGCCTCTTTACGGAACAGCAGGGTATGACGTCCTGAAGAGGGTATTTCAAGAACCGACAAACCAGGAAGATCCGGCTGTCCGCCTTTCATCAGGTCAACAGCATAAATATGACTTTGAGCCCCAGCGGCGATGAGGCGGCCCAGGGATAGAACCTTTTCCCCGCCAAGAGCGACTACCATGGCAGCATGGGAGCCCCGGGTAAGAGAGAGGCACTCATCAAGAGTCTCGGTATCGGCGGAAAGCCCCTCACGGGCAAAGATAATTGTATTGATGCCCCAGGTATCCAACTGCTCCTGAATGACCGCAGCCGTATCTTCCAATACCGTATCGGCAATCAGAAGTGCCCGGTCACCCCATTCGGCGGTACCGACTCCGAGCCTTGTAAGCGGCCCGATGATAATTCTGGGAGTACATCTCATGTTGATATCAGTCATCGTTTACCTCAATGTATCTCCAGGGACAAAAAAGGCAGGGCCCTGAGCCCTGCCTCCCATATCTGCATAACATGAGCTATCAGACGCCGAAAACGTCCATTAAGCTGTCGGCCACGGCTTCAACGACTTTATCATTGATGTAGTCGGGATCCTGGAGCTTGGCTTTGACTTCTTCCACCCTGTCCATGCGGACATCGGGAGTGGAGCGAACAATATCAGCGGTCTGCTGGAGTGCGGCGGAACGTCTGGCTTCTTCGGAGACGGCCACCGAGTCGGTGGGAGCCTGTTTGGCGACTTTCGCCGGCTTACCCGTCTTGTTGTACTTAGCAACCGGATCAACCGGTCCCAACCTGTCAATGGTCATATTTGCTCCTCGCTCCAATACATTCTTAGTATCGGCAACGACCCTATAACTTTAACCGATGGAAAATGAAAAATCGAAAGTTTTTGAGGAAAATCATCCCTTTTTCCCGATTCCCACCAGAACTGTGAATTCTCCCTTCAGGGTACTCCTTACAGACAGCACAGCCAAGACCTCTTCTGCCGTTCCAGAGAGAAATTCCTCGAATTTCTTCGTTATTTCCCTGCCGATCAGGATTTTACGCTCAGGCGCGAGTTCTTTCAGTCCTTCGATAAGCTTAATAATTCGATAGGGAGATTCGTAAAGAACGAAAATCATGCCCATATCCAGGAGCTCTTTCAGGCGTGTTCGACGCCTGCCGCTCTTGGGAGACAGGAAACCTTCAAAGATAAAGCCCTTTCCGGCAGTTCCGGCCACACTCATGAGACTTGTCACCGCAGATGCACCCGGCAGAGGCACCACAGGGAATCCGGCATCACGCACCGCCGCAGCCAGACGGCTCCCCGGATCACTCACCCCGGGAGTACCGGCATCGGAGACATAAGCGACATCCCGGCCCTCTTCAAGTAGTTTAACGATACCTTTCGAGCTCATCTCTTCGTTCCTCGCCCGGCAGCTGATGAGGGTTTTCGATGCTATCTCATACCGGTCCAGAAGTTTTCTGGTCTGACGGGTATCTTCGGCGGCAATGACATCCGCTTCTTTGAGAATCCGAACAGCCCGGTATGTTATATCTTCCAGGTTGCCGATGGGAGTTGCTACAACGTACAAAGTGGCCATACCGCCAGTATAGCGTTATTGACCCCTCACGTAACGACGGTATAATAATATTGAAGCCAGTCAGGAGGTCAGCACCATCAATTCCGTTATCGGCACACAGTACAGAAAAAGCCGTATCAGAATGAGTATCCTTGATTATCTCAAAGACAGTACGGCTCATCCGTCTGCGGAGGAGTTGCATCTCGCCATGAAAGCGAATCATCCCCGGGTAAGCTTCGGTACGGTATACAGAAATCTGAACATTCTGGTGGAACAGGGAGAGGCCATCAGGCTCGAATCCTCCCGGGGAAGGGATCGTTTCGATGCTCAGCAGCCCTTTCATGCCCATTTTCGATGTGACGGCTGCGGCAAACTGTACGATCTGCCTCTGACGCCGGACAGACTGGCCAAAGAAATGACGGGCAAAACCGGTCATGAGATATCGGGGCATAATATCGAGTTCTACGGTATCTGTTCGTCCTGTAACGCCAAATCTTGAGCACGGAAGTCCTTTTCGCTGTTATTTTCATCCTCGTACTCTCAACATTGGCATTGCTGCTCTGGAGCTGGAAGAGCCGGGACGATCGAAGGCATGGTAATACCGACACTGCAGCCGGGGATTTCAACGTACTGTCAGGCGGAAGCGACTGCCCGCTTTGCGGCGAACACCTTCCACGGGGAACG
>JAUVIY010000135.1 GCA_030592625.1 Spirochaeta sp.
CGAAAGATAATTGACTTTGGAATATTCACACGGACAGCAATACTGGCACTGATGAGTATGACGGTTATTACGGCATGCAGTACCGGTTCCAACATTGAAATCGAGTCCGAAACCCTGAGTGATTTTTCCCTGGACCGTATAGATCATCTGCTGGAAACGGGAGATAACCTCCGAGCTCTACCACTGATTGTCAGCCGTGACAGGAACGGTAATGGTTCTGAAGGACGCTACGATCGGGCGATTGATGGTCTGAATGCCGAATGGAATGCGGCCCGCAGCGATGGAGATTGGCGAAAATCGCTGGTTTATCTGCGTTCATTCGGTATACTCGGCGAAGAAAAGAATACCGGCGGTATCACTGAAACCGATCTTTTCCTTGAAGGTGTGAATGAATATCTGGATGCCGAATACACCGGTGCCGCAGCTGCGCTGATTCAGTCGGAACTGAATATTGATGATATCGATACGGAAATTCGGGATGAACTGGCGGCGCGTTTTAAAGAATCCGGACACAGTACAGTAGCGGCGGAACTCCTGGGCTTGAAACAACCGGGGTCTCCAGGGATGGGTCCCCTTGTCGACGGAACCGTCACTGTCTGGGTGAACCGGGGTATCAGGCTCGTCGGTAATGTCGGGATTCCCGACAGGGGAATAGGATCGGGGTTTTTTATCGATCCGAAAGGTTATCTCCTCACCAACTATCATGTTATCGAAAGCGAAGTGGACCCGTCTTACCAGGGCTATTCCCGTCTCTACATTAAAGTCGATGATGAATCCGGTGAAAGAATACCCGCCAGGGTTGTCGGCTGGGACCGGAATCTTGATCTTGCCCTGCTGAAAACTGAAATGGATGTTCCCTATGTCTTCAGTTTCTCGACAGAAGATACACCTGATCTGGGAGCCCGAGTGAACGCCATCGGCTCTCCGGGAGGTCTTACCAGGACACTGACATCAGGTACCGTTTCAGCCTATGCCCGTTCCATTCAACCCATGGCAGGCTCCCTGCAGATTGACGTACCCATCAATCCGGGAAACAGCGGTGGACCCCTCCTGAATGAAGCCGGCGAAGTTATCGGTGTTATTTTTGCCGGTGTACAGAACTATGAAGGAATCAATTTCGCCATACCCGGACCATACGTCAAGCGTCTGACTCCCTCACTTTATGACGGGGGACAGGTTGATTTGTCATGGATCGGATTATCGGCCTGGGATGCGGTCGGGCGTATTGAAGTGACTTATGTCGTACCGGGTTCACCCGCGGCAGATGCGGGACTCCGCCCCGGGGATCTGATCAGGACAATTGATGATTATCGCTTCAAGAACATTCGTGCCGTCCAGGAATATCTCCTTTCTCGAACGCCCGCTACCCTGATATCAATTGCCTGGGAGAGGGAAGGCGAACTCACCGAGGGAATCGCCGCACTGGGTGTCCGACCTGAAATCCCACTCAAAGCTGCTCTCACAAGGGATGCGAGGGAAAACCTGCTGACGCCTCTGTTCGGATTTACCGTTGAGCGTATCAGCGGCTACGGGCTGAATCAGAATTATCGCATTGAATCGGTCCTCCCGGGATCCATCGCCGATGAGGCGGGATTCTCCACAGGAGACAGTTTCTCCCTGCGCAAGTGGATTCATGATGAGGAGTATGACGTAGTAGCCATTCAACTCGTCTTGAAGGGACGCAAAGCCGGATTCCTGGAGTCGGCGATACAAATCGCTACATATCTGGATGTCAACACAGTCTTCTGAGGATCGTACTGATCGCGCCTTGTGCGTCGACACATCGTGGCTGTATCGATATAATCCCACCTATGGCATCAGACCAATCACTCACTCGAAATTTTTGCATCATTGCGCATATCGACCATGGCAAATCCACCCTGGCCGACCGTTTTCTTCAACACGCCAAACTGGTTTCCGATCGTGAATTCCACGACCAGATGCTCGATACCATGGATATCGAACAGGAGCGGGGTATCACCATTAAAAGCCAGGCCGTCACCATCGATTTTGAAGCCAATGACGGCAAATCATACCGGCTGAATCTCGTCGACACACCGGGTCATGTGGATTTCTCTTACGAAGTGAGCCGAGCCATCAGTTCCTGTGAAGGGGCGTTGCTTCTTATTGATGCATCCCAGGGTGTTGAAGCTCAGACCCTGTCCAACATGTATATGGCTCTGGAAAACGATCTGGAAATCCTTCCGGTAATGAACAAGATGGATCTGCCCAGTGCCGATCTGGATATGGTACGACATCAGATCGAACACGATCTGGGTCTCATCGGGGATATGGCCGCTCCTGTTTCCGCAAAAACCGGTGAGGGTGTCACCGACCTGCTTAATTCCCTTGTAGAACATATACCGGCACCGAAAGGTGACCGGGATTCCTCCCTTAAGGCCCTCATATTCGACTCACATTACGATACTTACCGCGGTGTCATCATTCATGTACGTGTTTTTGAAGGCAGTTTGAAAGAAGGGCAGACCATACGCCTGATGTCCAGTGGAGCCGATTACAAGATTGAAGAAATCGGCGAATTTCGCCTGTCCCTCAAACGAACCGGCTCCCTCGCCGCCGGGGATGTCGGCTGGTTCATCGCCGGTATAAAGAACATCGGTGATATCCGGGTCGGTGATACCGTAACAGATGCCGATAACCCATCCTCCGAACCCCTCTCGGGATTCCGTGAAGTCAAACCCGTCGTATTTTCATCCATTTATCCGGTGGACACCGACCAGTATGAAGAGCTGCACACAGCACTGGATAAACTTAAACTCAACGATGCATCGCTGGTGTGGGAGAAAGATGCATCGGCTGCTCTTGGATTCGGATTCCGCTGCGGGTTCTTAGGCCTGCTTCATCTGGAAGTCGTTCAGGAGAGATTGGAGAGGGAGTTCGGCTTGAACATCGTCCTAACCAGTCCGTCGGTGCGGTACCGCATCATTCCCTATAAGGGAGAGCCCTATTATCTGGATAATCCGGCCCAGTTCCCGGATGTGGGAAACATTGAAGGTACAGAGGAACCCTATATCAAGGCCACCATTATTACACCCTCGGATTACCTGGGCCCACTGATGAGCCTCTGCATGAACAAGCGTGGTGTTCAAAGGAACATGACCTACCTTGACGAGAAACGCGTCGAGCTCATCTATGACATGCCGCTGGCGGAAGTCCTTTTCGATTTCTACGATAAACTTAAATCTGTCAGTCGCGGTTATGCTTCGTTCGATTACGAAGTTACCGAATACCAGATTACCGATCTGGTGAAAATGGAGATTCTCGTTAACGCCGAGCCGGTGGACGCCCTCAGTCAGTTGGTTTTCAGGGAAAACGCCCAAAAGCGCGGTCGGCAGGTTTGCAGGAAACTCCGGAAAGAAATCCCCCGTGAGCAGTTCAAAATCCCCATACAGGCAGCCATCGGCGGGACCATTGTCGCCAGGGAAACCATTAGTGCCCTTCGAAAGGACGTTACCGCCAAGTGTTACGGTGGTGATATTTCAAGGAAGCGAAAACTTCTGGAGAAGCAGAAAGAAGGAAAGAAACGCATGAAAATGGTGGGGAACGTAGAACTTCCACAGTCGGCATTTCTATCAGTTCTGCGTACCGACGACGAGGATTCCTGATTCATTTTGAAAAAAGTGACCTCTGGCGCGCCGAGGATTATATCCTGTTTGCAAATCTCAGCTTCGGACCCTGTCGATATAGCGGTTCAATTGACGTGAGCGGCTCACAGCCCGGACCAGGAATGAATCGTCTTCTTTCGGCAGAGGCGGTTCGTCGGGGAAATCCGCGAATACCTCATCCATTCCTTCCAGGGCGCTCACAAGTGCAGCGGCGCTTCCCTCCCCCCCGGCATAGGCATTCCATGTCTCAGTGATCCCCTTGAGAAGACCCTGCTCCGAATCAAGAAACGAAGTTGCTATTTCAGATCCTTTTTGCTGTTGCCAATCTCTATCAGGCGAAACATTCGTTAAAGGCCCCGGTTGCGGATTTGCAAGAAGAAGTTTCTCCGCTTCTGTTTCACTGATAACCGGGAGACCGAGATCCAGGCCTCCCGGCTCGAGGATATAAAGCCGGTTTTCACCGGAATATCGATCCTTAAGCATGGCTGCATATCCTTCAAGGACAGCATCGGTATTCAACAGATTGCCCGCGGTATCCGAAGATTTCAAACGAGGTCGTTTCATCGAGGCTATCCATCCGGGATGCGGATTCAGTCGTTGTATCGCGGAAATTTGCCATCGATGGAATGCCGTTCCCCGGGCATGGGACTTCCCGGGGCTGTAGGCGAAATCAAGTCCTGTCAGAATGATCGGTCCGGGGGTCAGCCCCATGGCAATCTCCAGAGCAACCAATCCGACGGAACCCAGCGGTGGGATGGGATGACTTCTGAGTCCTGATTCATCCAGCCGCCTGAGAAACCTGAGTTCCGCAAAAGTGGATGAAAAAAGATAACAGGGTCCGTCGGTATGAGTGAGGGACGGAGGATAGGCTGTCAGGTCGGCAATCACGCTCATGCCGCCGGATCCGGTGTCGTGAAAGTCCAGGAGGTTCCAGGCTTGAGTTTCCAGTACTGTGACGGCATCAGGTTCAATACCGGCACTTAAAAGCGCCGGAACGGCGGTATCTGTCGCCAGCACCCAAATATAGTCACGAAATCTCCGAATAAACGGCAGAGCTGTTTCCAGGGACGGACCGGCGCCGACGACGAAAGGGATACCGTGAAACTTCAGGTCTGTAAGGCTGCGAAAATCTATTTTGCCACTGGCTATCTCTGAAAGATTCGCGAAGATGTGCCTGATCCACTCCCGGCCGAGACGCCCCAGTGCGTGGCGGTTCCGCCAGTAAGTATGCAGATCTTCCATCAGGAAGGATGTCAGTTCATCGTAGAGACCGGGATTCAGTGAAGCGCCTCCGTTCAGGTCGATGCGCCGAACGCGTCTGAATCGCCAGGGACCCAGTTTATACAGAAGTGCATGCAGGGAGCTCTTATCCGAAAGACGGACCTGGATAATCCGTGAATCATTCCTCAGGTCCTCTTGGATGTAAGGGGAGCAGAGGGCCATCAGCTCCTGTGACTGTTCAATGGCGAGAATTATGGAATCTTCAGGAATCCTGTCTGCAAGATTGAAAAGGCCGTAACCGAGAAGGGGAGAAGGAACCAGATAAATGCATCGATTCTCAACAGGAACCGACGCTGCAGCTCTTTCCGATCGCCTGTTCGGCTGATGCCGGGAATATAGATATCGGCCTGCTGCATGGACGGTCAGACCCCGGCCGGTTTCTTCTAACCGGGGTCTGCTCATTTCATCCCTGCTCCGGAAAAATGCGATTGTATGCCGCGCTGAAATTATCTTCGAAAAGTTTTGAATCGGGATTTACCACGACGGCTCGGAAGTCGTTCTGCCGTGATCGTGCCACTTCGTAGTCAACAAGGCTGTCCCAGTAATCTATCTCTTCCTGTTCTTCGGAGGAAATGAAGGTGAAGAGGGCAACGGAACCATTGAGGACAACAGGCCGGGATACGGCACCTGAACGTGTCAGGGGTACTATTTTACTCCAGAAATCATCTGAAGATGCAGTTCCGCTGAGAACCGGATCTCCGGAATTTTCCGGGCTGCCGCCAAGAAGAGAGTCAGCGGCGTAGTTCACGGGGAAGGATGAGGTAACCTGAACCAACAATCCTTCCTCTTCCATAGTGTTGCGAAAAGAATCGGAGGCGATGGCTTTCTCTCTGAGCTTTTCTGCCTGAGAGAGAATAACATCTTCCACGATACCGACTTCATTCTGCAGCATATACGAGCGAACATCTTCGATCATGTCCGCCGGATCGGTATTTTCGGCAGCACCGTCAACCCTGAAAATCATCCAGCCATAATCAGTATCAAAGGGGCCGGCAATATCGCCTTCACTTAGGGCAAAGACTGTATCGGTGTTGTCCGTTCCCATCAGTTCGGAAATTCGGTAGTAGTCTGCAGCTCCCATGCTGCCGCCGTCTTCAGAATAGGCATCCTGGGAATATTCACCGGCAAGATCTGCAAAAGCGCCCATATCCTGTCGGCGCTCCTCATATAAACTCATAACCTCTCCGGCTGTTTCTTCGTTGGAAACTGTGATGCGGCTGACCGGGAGCCGTGTGAAAAGACCGGAGTTGGCCCGGGCGTATTCAATGATGTTTTCATCCGGGAATTCCGTGAATGGAATGCTGATATATTCGTAGGTATTTTCTTTTGCTCGCATACTCCAGAGGAAATCGAGCTGTCCCCGGGAATGATACTGGTTGTCCAGAACATCCTGCCCCCAGGTGGAGAGCGTCAGCTGTTCTCTCATCAGCTCCCTGTCGGATTCTTTTACGGCCTGTGATGCCGCAATGTATTTTGCTTCATCGAACTCTCCATTGGTACGATAACGTCCGAATTCGATAACTCTCCTGTCGACAGCTCTGGAAGAAGGTTCATATCCGCTGTCATCCAGGTGATATGCAATGGCGGTGTTGAACACAATGGAAGAAAATGCCTCTTGCCACGCCATGTAACGAATGAAGGTGTAGAACTGATTATTCTGGTCGACACCGGTATTGTAATTGGACATGGCGTTTTCAACGGCCTGTCCGAAGGAATTATTATATGTATAAACGATGTCGCGGTTGCCGTAGGTTCCAAATACCAGATTATTCGAGGCTCCGGCTCTCCCCGAGAATACAGATGAGAAAATAAGACCCAGAATCGCCAGCCCGACGATACCCAGACCGATGTACTTGAGAACCGAGTTTCCCGATGATGTTTTCTTCTTTTCCGTTTTAAAGCTGTGATTGTAATTTTTCGGTGACATGAAACCTTCCGTAGGTAGAGTTGTCGCACTTTGTAGAGTGAAACTCCAGAGGAAAATACCACGCTCTCGGGACCGACGTCAACGCACGTGAAGCTTCTGTTGACGCCCTCTGCCGTTTCAGCTATTGTGTCTCCGGCTCGGAGGTGTAGCGAAGCTGGTTATCGCGCCGGCCTGTCAAGCCGGAGATCGCGGGTTCGATCCCCGTCACTTCCGCCATATCGGGCTGTAGCGCAGGGGGAGCGCGCCTCGTTCGGGACGAGGAGGCCGTCAGTTCAAATCTGACCAGCCCGA
>JAUVIY010000231.1 GCA_030592625.1 Spirochaeta sp.
TGAAAAAGGTGGATAAATGCCTCGGCCCGGGGAGCAAGTACGTCGCTGCAGCCAAACGCCAGCTGGGAGACGTTCTGGACTGCGGCCTCCCCGCCGGTCCATCCGAGTCTATCATCCTGGCCGATGCCACTCCTGATGCCCTGGATGTCGCCAGGAATCTCCTGGTGGAAGCCGAGCACGGTTCGGACTCCTCGGCACTTCTCATCACGGACTCAGAACGACTGGCGCAAGAGGTCAGCAAACATCTCTCAGAGTTGGGTGATGCATTACCCGAACCACGCCGAACCTTTGTTTCCGACGTCATGTCGGGCTACGGCGGTATCCTCATAGTCGAGGACATCGAAGAAGGAGCTGAACTGGCAAACCTTTTCGCCACCGAACATCTCCAGATCCGCACTGCAGACCCCTTCGCCACATTGGGACTCATCACCCATGCCGGCGAGATACTTCTGGGGGACAACGTGCCCTTCTCGGCGGCCAACTACTCGGTGGGTGCCAACGCCGTACTGCCCACAGGCGGCAATGCCCGAACCTGGTCCGGCGTATCGGTGGGAGACTTCAAAAAGCGTTCCAGCGTCGTCTATATGTCGGAAGCCGGTTTGAATGACCTCCGATCCCATGCTGCCGCGCTTGCGGAGTATGAGGGATTCCCCGCCCATCAGCGGGCCCTCACCGGCGACAAGAAGAAGTGAGTCCGACTATCCGGACTCTCGATGATGTGTTCGCCCTCTTCGAGTCCCGTACCAACCTGGAGAAGGGTCTCCCACCCGGCAATCCGAACCGGGTGTATCGACTGGACCGGATGCGGGCGCTCTGCGCGGCTTACGGCAATCCCCAGAATGCTTACCGCACCATCCATCTGGCCGGTTCCAAGGGCAAGGGATCGACAGCCGCCTACATCGCCGCCCTGCTCGGGGCCGCCGGCCGTCGGGTGGGTGTATATGCATCGCCGCATCTGGTCGATTACAGGGAGCGCTTCCGTATCGAGGGTGAGAGATTTCCCGAGGAGACCGCACTCGAAACTGCCAGACTCCTGCTGAGGCGGCTGCCTGATTTGGAAAAGAATCTGCCCGGGGAAGGCGGTACCACCACATTCGAGCTCCTCACCCTCTTCGCATTTCTCCTCTTCAGGGAGACCGGCTGCGACACTGCAGTTATGGAAACCGGGCTCGGCGGACGTCTGGATGCCACTAATATCATCAGCAGCCCTGAGGCCGTGGTATTCACTCCTGTCGAAAAAGAACATACCGAGGTACTTGGCAGTAAGCTGAAAAGGATTGCCACCGAGAAAGCCGGTATCCTGAAACCGGGGACACGGGCCTGGTCGGCCGGACAGAACCTCATCCCCAGACAAGTATTCAGGCGACAAACTCACAGAGCCGGTGTGAAGCTGACGGAACTTCGTTCAAGTCTCAGATGCATCAATCAGGTCCCCACGGACAGGGATGGTGACTGCGAATTCGCCTGGCAGTTACTTTGGAAAAACGGTAGGCGGGAAGTCGTGAAACTGGCCATGGGCGGGCAAATCCAGGCCGAGAACGCCGCCCTGGCTTTACTTATCTCACGGGAACTGGAGCCCGGACTACGAGACGATTCAACCATGGAGGCAGAGGGCATATCCGCCTTGACTGGAGTGAGCCTCCCCGGCCGTTTCCAGTATCTACGACATAAACCCGTCATTATCATCGACGGCGCCCATACAGCCCGTTCCGTATCGGCCCTGGTCGAAGCATTCGCACAGGTGACGGAAAATCCTGCAGGCGACCCGCCTCTCCTCCTGTTCGGCAGTGTGGAAGGAAAAGATGACAAAGCCATGGCTCAGAAACTCTGCGGAGGCCGCAAACCCCGTTTCAAGGAAGTCATCATCAGCACGCCGGGTACTTTCAAGCCCAGTAACCCGCAGAAGGTGGCGGAATCCTTCCGCCGAACCGGTGCCCGGGTCACACTTATTCCGGAACCCGAAACAGCCTGGCAAACGGCACTGGAGCGCGCTGGAACAACCCGACCCATCCTGGTAACCGGATCATTTTACATGGCCGGGGAAATCGCCCGACTTATGCATTCTATTACATTCCTTACCGGTGAATCCGCGAGAGTATCACCGCTGCACCCCCGGTAATGAGGATGAGTACAGGCAGTACAAGAAACAAGGTTCCCAGAGACCAGATAATTGTAATTCCGGCTCCCAGGAACGGGGCAATCGACCATGCAACACTCTTGACGGTGGCCTGAATTCCGATCATTAATCCTCGATTGTCGGAAGAAACCTCACGAACCATCGTGGCCACAACCAGCGGCTCGATACCTCCGAGGAAGAAAAAGACGATAAAATAGGAAGCGGAAAACGTGAAGAGTGAGTTCCAGAAGTACAATGGGATAGCAACGATAAAAGCCAGGAATACGTATACGGCTGCGAATCTCATAGGATTGCCATGATCCGCCCGTCGGGTGAGAAACCATCCACCCAGTGCTGATGCCAATCCGACACCGGCGTTTACGGCTCCGGACAGGGCTACTGTTCCACTCATGACATTCCCCCGGAATTCCCGTACATAAAGGGGCAGAAACGGGCCGGTGGTTGATCTTGTTATTCTCATGAAAAACAACAATATGAGTGACCATACGATAATCGGGGTAATGAAGCTCTTTATCGTTACCATTACCCCGCTCCGACGCTCTTCGGAATGATTTTGAGAACGTGGCGGCTCGACGATCAATACAATAACGGCGACGACACCAAGGGCGAGTATTCCCGATCCAATCCGAAATACCGTTCTGTAACCCCACAGCTCCGCCGCCAGCCCCCCGAGGGCCGGTCCCACGGAAATACCGACGAAAGTGGATGTCGAGAAAAAACCCAGGGATGAGGGCATTTTGCTCTCCGGAGTACCTGCCGCCACAAGTGCGCTTGCCGCAGTTACGGTTCCCGTGAAGAGTCCCTGGGCGATACGAAATACCAGAAGTCCACCCGGGCTGTGAACGAATGACATCCCCATGACGATTACGACACCGGTTCCCAGAGCACGGATGAGCATTGCTTTTCTTCCGATGATATCTCCCAATCGACCCCAAAGCGGAGCCATAATCCCCATAGCTATGGCTATTGAGGCGGTATTAAGTCCCGTCCAGAGTTTCAACCGATCGGGATCGGTGATACCAAGCTCTTCCAGATAAAAAGGCATGAAGGATATCGCGAAAGTGAATCCTGTCAGAGACAGGATTTGAGTAAACCATGCAGCAGCAAGATTTCGTCTCCAGGGAAAAGTTTTATCAGACATAGGAGTCCAGATTAATGAAGGGAGTGAATAAGGACAAGATCCGGTATTCCAGTCAATTTGAAAGTATCGTTTATCATGATGCCCAACTGAAGTCGGCTGGTCGCCGTATGGGAGTATACACGCTTCCGCATCGAGGATGAGGACCTCTACGAAGAGAACGCCCTGTTTGAGACACTGATTAAAATGGGCCTGTGTCCACCTGCTTCAACCTGTCTGGTAAATCTTGCCGTGACGGAGCTAAAAAGAATTCATATGTTACCAGGTTTGATGCTCTATTTCTTTCATGTCTTCCCGGCACCTTACCAGCGCGGTGAAGTCGCGCCAACATCTCCCTATCACGCCAGTCTGTCTTTTTGCGGTCATCAGGTCTACTTGGTATCAACGATGGCGCCACAACATTACACACATGCCCCAACCCCATCAGCTGGCGATAGATACCGTATCCGCATGGACCCGCCTCGTAACAGAAGGAGAGCACTTCACCATTCGGGCTCCGTTTCTTTACCAATTTGGTTATCGCCCCAGGTGTGTTTGGAATCTCTCCGTAATACCTTGTTTTTCCACCGTATATCTCAGCAATCGCTACAGCTATGGTGTCCTTGTATGTATCTAAACCGACATATTTACTAAATTCTTGCATGACTTGCCCTCCTCGATTATGGTTCTGCGCCGGGTTTTCCAACCTCTTCAGCGTAACCCACGTTTTTCGAGGTTGGGCAGGTCAATACATAATGTCTAAGATCAAAAAAGGCTACTTGTTGATGTTTTTTACATCACTTTTACTCTATTTTTCATCATTCCGTAAAAGAGAATATCAAGTAAATTTTGTATTTCATGCTCTGTTCTGGAAATGTCAGGTTCTACTATCAAGGAGTATTCCAACCCCATTAATGCAGTAATAATGGCAGAGGATGTCGTCTTAATATCTATAATCGCCAGAATCCCCACTTCAACACCATTTATTAGTATTGTTTCGACTATTTTTAATTCATCTCTTAGGTATTTTTTGCGCAGATTTGTATTTAAATAGGTGTATTGATAAAGATCATTCTTTAATGTGCTGTATATCATTGAAAGATTGTTCAATACTTTCATTCTTGTTATTATATAGGCTCTCAGTTTTCCCTGTGGGGTTTCTTCCTGTGATACTGCCTTCACAATTTCTGAGTTTAATATAGAGCTTTCCTTTTCAATAACAGCCTTATAAACATCTTCTTTACTTTTAAAATAATAGTATAAAGAGCTTTTTCCTTTATGAACAGCATTGGCAATATCATTCATTGTTGTTTTCTTAAATCCAAATTGTGCAAAAATATCTTTTGCTACGTTTATGATAATATTCTTATTGTCCTCGTGTTTGAATGATGAATTATCCATTTTACCCCACAAGTTGAAATTTGTACTAGTTAGTTACTTGTCATAACATACTTTCTAA
>JAUVIY010000220.1 GCA_030592625.1 Spirochaeta sp.
AATACCGAGCGCCGTGTTCAACGCGTCAGGAAAGCCGTCGAAGCTCCCGGAGACGCGCGTGGTGACTGGGACATCATCTGCGATATCGCCCGTCGCATGGGGTATGAAATGGAATATGCCGACTCTTCGGCGGTGCAGGAGGAAATCGCCTCTCTCACTCCCATCTACGGCGGAATCCATTACGACCGGATCGATAAACTGGGCCTCCCATGGCCCTGCCCCGATCGTGATCACCCGGGAACAAAATATCTTCACGCCCAATCTTTTTCCCGTGGTCTCGGAAAGTTTCATCCGGTTCATTTTCTTCCGCCTAAAGAGATGCCGGATGACGATTTTCCGTTCGTACTTACCACCGGGCGCATGCTCCAGCATTGGCATACCGGCACGATGACTCGTCGCTGTGAGATTCTTGACGATCTGGTTCCTACCGGATTCGTGGAGATAAATCCATCGGATGCGGAGGTCCTTGACGTGAAGGACGGCATGGATCTGGAAGTCGCATCGAGGCGGGGTAAGATAACGGTACCGGCAAAGATTACGAAGCGGGTTTTTCCGGGTTGTGTTTTCATGACGTTTCATTTCAAGGAAAATCCGGCAAACGCACTGACCATAGCCGCCCTCGATCCCATCGCGAAGATCCCCGAATTCAAAGCCTGTGCCGTGCGGATCTCGGTGCCTGAAAAATAGTGGGGCATAACGTCATAGCAGGTCAATCGGATGCAAGGGTGCTTCTCATCGGCTCCTGTAATCCGGACTCAGGCACGATGGATTTCGCTTCTCGGGTGATCCGGAACTTGACTGATTCAGGTCGGCCTGTTATCAGGCTGAGGGTTTTAACGATACGAGAAAGTGATGCTGAATTGTCTTTGGCGGATACTGGCAGAATGCTTAAGTCCGGGGTAGTAAAGACGCACAGGATTATAGCTCGATCAGAATCTCTGAACAGAGCTGTTATGAATTTCCTGGATAACGTCCCGTCGGATACGGCAATCGTTTGTGAATCCGATTCACTCCGGAAGGTTCTCGATCCGGGATTATTCCTGGTTGTCTGCAACAGGAATGGAGTTGACCCGGAATCCGCAATTCACGAAGTGATGAATTTGGCGGACCAGATCGTTAAATCGGACGGTAAAGAGTTCGATCTTGTGACCGAACGGATTACATGGAGTGATGGACACTGGCATTTACGAACCGCTGCGACCGCAGTCGTGCTCGCTGGAGGTGCGAGCAGCCGCATGGGGAGGGATAAGGCATTGATTCAGATCGGTGGGCAAACCCTCATCGATAGGAGCATCGACCTGCTCAGACGGAATTTCGATGAAGTGCTCGTCAGCAGTGGCCGCTCAGGTACTTATTCACGGCCGCAGCTGCGTAATATTTCCGACAGATATGCGGTTCCCGGACCTATCACCGGTATTCTTACCTGTCTGGAAGAGGCGAACCATGAAAGCTGTTTTTTCATGGCATGTGATATACCAGACGCCAATCCTATGATTATCCGCCGGCTTCTCCGGGCGGCCAGGGGAAAAGATGGTGCCGTACCTCGACGGCCCGACGGTCGGTTCGAAACGTTATACGCGGTCTATCGGAAATCAATATCTCCTGCTGTGAACCGTCTTGTTTCCGAAGGTGAAACGAGGATACGGATGGTATATGACAGGGTTGATATTTCTTTTGTTGACCTGGCTCCTGCAGAAGTGCCGGCGAATCTCAATACACGCGGGGATTACCGGCAATACATGGAAAATCTCGCCGGCTGGAAAATGGTACCGGATCAGCCTTGATCTGTCCTATGGTTGCCGTCACAGATTCGAATGAGGACCTGGAAATCATAGGATTTTGGTCAAGAATAAGCCTGCGAATATGTTTGACGTGAGAAAGATCCGCGTTTAGTATAGCCAAAAGTTCCGAGTTTTCAGTCCTGTAGCCATTTGTTTGCCATGGACTGCTGACCGTCAGGGCCCCGCCGGAAACGACGAGACCTCCCGCATTTGGAAAGGAGCTCAAACTACTTGCGGAGGCCTTTTTATGAACAAACTCCTACGTGTTAAAATGGGGAAAACCCCTTCCTGGTCCGTCGAAGAGATGGATGCGTATGCCGGTATGGGCGGAAGGAATCTGACATCCAAGATTATCGCCACGGAAGTTCCGGCGGATTGCCATGCCCTCGGTCCTGAAAACAAACTCGTCATCGCACCGGGTCTGCTCAGTGGTTCGGCAGCGGCGATATCCGGCCGCTTATCGGTAGGGTGCAAGAGCCCACTCACCGGTGGGATCAAGGAATCCAATGCCGGTGGACAGGCCGCGCAAACCATGGCCCGTCTGGGATATGGTGCTATTGTTCTGGAAGGTGAGCCCGAGGCCGGGGATCTCTTCAAACTGGTGATAACCAAGGACGAGGTGAAACTGGAAAAAGCCGACGATCTGAAAGGACTCGGTAATTACGCTGTTATTGATAAACTCCGTGTATTACATGGAGAAAAAGCGGCATATATGTCCATCGGCCAGGCCGGTGAAATGAAAATGGCTTCAGCTTCCATTGCATGTACGGATATGGAACTGCACCCTACAAGGCACTGCGGTCGCGGCGGCGTTGGCGCCGTCATGGCAGCTAAGGGCCTTAAAGCAATTGTATTCGACGATGAAGGATGCGGCATGCGCCAGCCGGTGGATCCCGAAGCATTCAAAGCCGCCAATAAAGTTTTCACAAAGGGGCTTCAAAACCATTCGGTTACCGGACAGGCATTACCGGCTTACGGTACCAATGTCCTGGCGAATATCATTAACGAAGCCGGAGGCTACCCCACCAATAATTTCACCACAGGTCAATTTCCCGGAGTCGGCAGGATAAGTGGTGAGACTCAGGCGGAGTTGGAAGAAAAACGGGGGGGCAAGGCCACACATGGCTGCCATCGCGGCTGCGTCATTCAATGCTCCGGCATCTACAACGACAAAGACGGGAAATATCTCACCAAACAGCCGGAATACGAGACGATCTGGGCCCATGGAGCAAACTGCGGAATCAATGATCTGGATACCATCGCCAGGCTGGATCGTATGGATGATGATTTCGGACTGGATACCATCGAGATGGGTGCGACTATTGCTGTGGCCATGGAAGCCGGTCTGGCGAAGTTCGGGGACGGTGAAGCAGCCATCAGGATGGTTCAGGAAGTCGGCGACGGTACTCCCCTCGGCCGTATTCTTGGTGCAGGCTGTGCCGTTACCGCTAAAGCTCTGGGTATCGAGAAGGCTCCGGTGGTGAAGGGCCAGGCCATGCCGGCCTACGATCCCCGACCCATCCAGGGCATCGGGGTTACCTATGCCACCTCCACACAGGGTGCCGACCACACCGCCGGTTATGCCATTGCAACGAATATCCTGAAGGTAGGCGGCTTTGTCGATCCTCTGAAACCTCAGGGACAGGCGGAGCTCTCACGAAACCTGCAGATCGCAACGGCAGCAATCGATTCCACTGGTATGTGCCTGTTCATTGCTTTCGCCGTCCTGGATCAGCCTGAAACTTTCCAGGCTTTGATTGATCTCATCAATGCCTTCTATGGATTGTCTCTGACAGCTGATGATGTTACCGCTCTGGGAAAATCGGTTCTGACCATAGAACGGGATTTCAACAAGAAGGCCGGATTCACCAAGGAAGACGACCGGTTGCCCCGATACTTCCGACGGGAGAAACTGGCACCTCACAACGTCGTTTTCACAGTTCCGGACGAAGAGCTCGACGAGGTTTTCAACTGGTAGCAGATATGCAAAAACATGAGCCCGGCGCCGTGCCGCCGGGTTTCATCCTCCTCGAATCGAAGAGTACCGATAGAACAGAACTCCTATTTATGCTGCAGCAGGGTGTTTATATCCCTCTGCCTGAGACTCCTGTTCCCGGCAGGGTATCTGTAACGTCATTTCTTCTTCGTGTATTGAATCTGGATGATGAAACTTTCAGGGACGAGATTAAAACGATGATGCTGAATAATATGGTTGTGGATAATCCGGATCGGACTGACTTGAAAAGAAATGATGTGCTCATCGTTTCCGGAGCCATGCCCGGACTGGTTGGAGCCATGCTGAGGTCGGACAGCCCCATAAAAGTGCTGCGCTCAACCATCAGCGGAGAGAACCTGAAGGAATCGGAGAATTCCAGCCTGGTTGGGGATGAATCACCTGCCTTTATCAGGTTGAAGGCATTCAATACAGTGTTGAGGAACCACATGGACGATATCCTGAGGTATGGTGTCTACATCGGAATTGATGATGAGCAAACAACTTGAGATCGGGGAGGTGAAGGTTAAGGCCTTCGCCGATCTCCGGTGTTATGTGGATCATGAAACCTTATATCGACTGGAATGTCCGACAGTAATCTCGTCGATTATGGAAAATCTGTCGCTTCCGCGGCATAAGGTGAATATTATTTTCGTCAATGGGCATCATGCAAATCCTGATGATATGGTGTCTGCAGGCGATGTCCTCTCTTTTTTCCCGGCGGTGGGCGGCGGTTGATTTCTTATAGTCTTTAATTTCCGTGAAAGACAGACGATCAGGTTGAAGTGGTACACCCTATTCCGCAAATCTCCATGGTATCGAGTTTGTTGTCAGGTTAAAACGATTAATATCCGATAGGGAATCGAGCTTCCGTTACAGAAATACATTACAATTCTACTGGGTGTTACTCCGGGGAGGTTCGTAATGATTCGATTCGGTTACCCTCGGCACATCATCTTGTTCGCTTTCATGATATCAGCTCTTTGTCTCTCGGCCCAGAATGATATTCGGGTGGGTGTCGTGGAGTTCGAAGAGAAAAATGATATCGGATTGCAGAATGCCGGAGTCATTATCGCTGAATGGGT
>JAUVIY010000122.1 GCA_030592625.1 Spirochaeta sp.
CGGCGTAAATTGTGGTTGTTTCAAGGTTTTCCAGAACTTCTCCGGTGAGTGAATGAATTCGGTCAATGCTTTCAACAGTATCGAAATCGAGGCTTATCCTGTAGGCGATATCCGTCAGGTAAGCGGGAAATATTTCCAGCACATCGCCACGGATACGAAACTTCCCCCGCTCGAGAATGGCGTCGTTGCGTTGATACTGCATACCGACCAATTCCAACCGCAGGTGGTGGAGGTCTATCTCATCTCCCAGATGGATCTGCAGTTTCATATCCCGATAGGTTTCAGTGCTTCCCAGGCCATAAATGCACGAGACGGTAGCAACGATGATAACATCCCGGCGTTCCATCAAGCTCATCGTCGCCGACAGACGCATACGTTCTATCTCTTCGTTGATACTGGAATCTTTCTCAATGTAGAGGTCTCGGGACGGGAGGTATGCCTCGGGCTGATAATAGTCGAAATACGAAACAAAATACTCGACGGCATTATCCGGGAAGAAGTCCTTGAACTCCCGGTAGAGTTGGGCTGCCAGAGTTTTATTGTGGCTGATCACCAGGACCGGCATTTGCATCCTTTCGATGGTTTTGGCCATAGTGTAGGTTTTCCCGGAGCCGGTGACTCCCAGCAGTGTCTGAGACTTGAGCTTATCTTCAAGGCCCCTGGTAAGTGCTTCGATGGCGGCCGGTTGATCTCCGGCAGGTTCATAGGGAGCCGTCACCTTGAACTTCCTGGTCAATCTTCCCCTCCCGTCCTGGTTGTGAGGGTGACATCCATGGTGATTTCCCGGCGCCCGCGAACCACCGTCACCGAAATCACATCCTCAGGGCGGCTGCGCTCCAGGGCTGCGTAGAAATCGCCAAGGGAAGCGATGGGCTCGCCTTCGATTCCTATGATGATGTCCCCACCCAGATAAATGACACTGCTGCCACTGCGAACGGCCTGGTCGGCGACCCCCCCACGGAGACCTGCTTTATCGGCATTTCCGCCGCTTTTCACCTGTGATACGAGGATACCCTGAGAAACCGGCAGTCCTGCATATCGGACAAGGGAGGGAAACAACTGCACCGGTTCGATATCGATCCATCCACGCTGGACAAAACCGTATCGAATGAGATCCGGTACGACACGTCTGGCGGTATCCACGGGAACGGCAAATCCGATACCTACGGAACCGCCTGAAGGTGAATAAATCATGGTATTCACCCCGATAAGCTCACCACGGATATTGAGCAGAGGACCTCCGGAATTGCCCGGGTTGATGGATGCGTCGGTCTGGATCAGATCCCTGATAACGATGCCCTTGTCGTTCCTTAGCGGCCGACCAAGGCCTGAGATAATGCCCGTCGTCAGGGTTCTTTCGAATGCAAAAGGATTGCCGATAGCCAGAACTTTCTGTCCAACCCTGAGGTTATCTGATATTCCGAAGGTAATTGTCACCAACGAGTGACCTTCAGGATCGAATTTAATTACTGCCAGATCGTTTTCAGGATCAGAGCCGATCACCTCGCCCTCGAAGAGAGACCCGTCGGCCAAGGTGAGGTTTACCTTGTAGGCATTATCCACGACATGGTTGTTCGTGAGAATATAACCCCGGCTGTCGATTATGGAACCCGATCCCGACGAACCCTTTTGGGGCACCGGTTCCAGGAACCAGTTGTATCCCACAACTTCGGTGGTGATATTGACGACCGCTTCATTGAAACGATCGTATACATTGATATTCTCCAATTCGTCCGTTGTGTAATCAACAGCATCCGGCGGATTGGCGACAGTGCCGAAATTCTCCCGCTGATAGATAAAATCGACTGTTTCTTCATCATGGCCGTATGAATCGGATTCCGAATTATCCATGCCACCGGAGCCGATGCGGAAATCAACGATGCCGAATCCCATGAGCAGGATAATCATGAACAGTACCAGTGTCGTCAGCGTGAGCAGAAGGTTTCTTCGGTCCCGGAATCTCATTCTCATATTATAGTTTTCGATGGCTGAAGGAGGAAGTGTTTCAGGAGAGGAGCGGCCGCAGTTCCGCAGTACCTATCGGTTCTATATCCCTGTGTTTGTTAACCGGAAGACCTGAAAAATGGGTGAACAGTATGTTATGGGGGTCGCCATGGGATACAAGGAGAATGGTTCGATCCGAAAAATCCGATTCCTTTTCAAATAAGAATTTCATTAAACGGTTCAGAACATCAGTGGGACTTTCGACTCCGTGAAGATTGTTTCGAGAGTTTTCTGCATCCTCCGACCAGATATCCCGGTAGTAATGCTCCCCGGATTTGTCGAAAAAGCCGAAATATCGCTCCATCAGGGCTTCATCAATATGCGGTTCCGGACAGGCAATTATCCCAGCCGCATACCATGCGGTTTCCGTGGCCCTTTTAAAGGGTGATGAATATAGCAGTGTATCTACCGGAAGATCCGAGCGTTCAACGGATACTCGGATTTCCTCTTCAGCACCCTCCACCAAACCCCAGCCATGGATTCCCTCAGCAGGATTACTCAGGATAATGCCGACTTCATTGGCCATGGAGCGGCCGTGCCGCATCAGGAAATATCTGTTTTTCAAGTCGATTGCCGAAGGAAATTGGGTACGCACATCATTCATGATGTAGGTGAGTATAAGCCAGGCAGGAAACTTACCCTAGAGAGTTGTCCAGAACAGATCCCTGTCACCGAACCGTCTGTGCTGCAAGGCCTCAAGAATGTCTTCGATTACGACATGATCCCGACTTACAAGATCAGCCAACGTTCGTCCCACCTTCAGGACACCGTGGGCGGCTCTGGATGATAACCCAAGCTTCCGTACAGCTTCTTTGAAATATACCGATGAAACCATATCCAATTGGACAAATCGGTCTATGGCTCCAGGTGGAATCTCGGAATTACATTTCCAGGTACTCCCGGCATAGCGTTGATACTGCCTGTCCCGGGCCTCTTCAACCCTTTTTCTGACTGTCATTGAGTCCTCTCCCGGTGCTTCAAGAAGCTCCTCCGGACCGATTGTAGGGACAGGAACCCTGATATCAATCCGATCCAGCAAAGCCCCACCCAGACGTCTCCAGTAACGACTGATTTCCGGCGGCGTACAGAGACACGAAACCTCTTCCCGACCAAGATTTCCGCAGGGACAGGGATTCATGGCCATCTGAAGCTGAAAATCCGCCGGATACCACCATGTTCTTCCGGCTCGGGCCATGTCCACTCTCCCTGACTCGAGAGGCTCCCTCAGGGACTGAAGGACTCTCGGGCCGAATTCCGGCGCCTCATCAAGGAAAAGTACGCCACCATGTGCCAGGGAAACCTCTCCCGGTCGAGTACCGTATCCACCGCCAACAAGTCCCTCTGCGGAAGCCGAATGATGGGGCTCTCGAAAAGGTGGACGTATCATCAACCCCGATTCAGCCTCCAGTTTTCCAGCTTGCGACCATATTCTTGAGACTTCGAGGGATTTCTCACTGTTAAGATCTGGCAGTATCCCCTCCAGAGCCCTGGCGGCCATGGTTTTCCCGCTTCCCGGAGGACCGAAAAGGAGAATGTGATGACGTCCGGCAGCAGCCGTTTCCAACGCCCTTCGAAGAACCGGCTGCCCCCTCAGGTCGGAGAGATCCTGAATTGGTCCGACTCCGGTACCGGCAGTTACTATTCCGCCCTTTTCAGGTTCCGAATACACCCATTCGCTGTCCAGAATCCCCGGCAGGTCCCGAAGATGACTGATACCGGCCGAAATCCCCCCCGGCAGAGTTTTCGCTTCACCCAGATTGGATTCAGGAACGATAAGTCGCTTGACTCCTCCGGCAACTGCCGCTGCGGCTGCCGGCAGGATTCCACTGACCGAACAGACCGTTCCGTCAAGCAGGAGTTCCCCGGCACAGAGAACCGCCTGTATGTACGGATTCATTATCTGACCTGTTGCCGCAAGTATCCCGACAGCGATTGGAAGGTCGTAGGATGCCCCCTCTTTTTTCAACCCTGCCGGTGAAAGATTCACGAGTATGCGATCGGCCGGGAATACAAAGCCGCTGCGTTTAAGAGCAATCCGAACACGATCCCTTGATTCTCTGACCGCATTATCGGGCAGTCCGACGATATCAAGACCGGGAATACCCCGTCGGATGTCGACTTCAACGGAAACAAGATGCCCGGCAAAACCGGAAGCGGCGTAAGCGAATATTTTCATGAAGACCCCGCACTACATGACGGCGCCTATTGCTGATCTGCTTGAAAATCAGATAAAAAGTGCACGCTCTCCAGCTACGAGTTCATCACAACGTTCATTCCATTCATCCCCTGAATGACCCTTGACCCATTTCCAGTCGACAGTCATTTTGTCATTGAGATTTTTAAGTTGAAGCCAGAGATCCCTGTTTTTCACGGGCTTCCCTGATGACGTTTTCCAGCCCTTTGCAATCCAGCCTTTCATCCATTCACTGATGCCTCTCTGAACGTATTGGGAATCGGTATGTACCTCAATTTGCAATCCAATCGCATTGATGACGGATTCCAGGGCATTGATAACCGCCGTGAGTTCCATACGGTTATTGGTTGTGGCCTCATCGCTACCGGATAATTCCCGGGGATCTTTACCGTCTTCAAGAATTACAGCAGCCCATCCACCCGGGCCGGGATTCCCGGTGCAGCCGCCATCTGTATATATTTTTATTATTCCTGACATATCCTGCCTCTGTACCGTTTGATAAGAAGAATCGGCATCTTGTCATTGACCCAATCGATCCGGAGAATACGATCATGACCATACACGAGCTTCTTGACGAATACAATCCGGCCGACGACGATGTCTGCTGGACACAAAACCGGGGAGACCGTTTGAAAGCGTCATACTCGACGAAGGCCATCTTCGGGACGAGTTAACCGCCGACGGCGGTGATCCGTGAATTCACCCAGTCTTCGATCCCGCTGAGTACTCCGGCAAGTTCCGACGCCGCTGCATCCGGATCCGTACCATTCTCCGACCGGCAGGAAGCATAAAACTTAATCTTTGGTTCGGTTCCCGAAGGTCTGGCCGTCACCATGCTGCCGTCTTCAAGGACAAACTGGAGAACGTTCGATGACGGGAGGTGGATGTCCTTTACAGTCGATCCTTCGACGATGTTCCTGGTGGTTCCTTCACGGTAATCCCGCATCGCCGTAATCGCTATCGAAGCGATGGATGTCGGTGGATCGTCACGAAGGGATGTCATCAGGTTTGTCATGATAGCCTGACCTTTCTCCCCCTCAAAATACCTGCTGATGAGCATCTCCTGCCAGTAACCAAAACGGGACCAGAGCTCTTTCAGGTGATCCATAACCGTCATCCCGCGGGACTGGTTCCAGAGTGCCATTTCAGCGGTCATGGCGGCAGCGGAAACGGCGTCCTTGTCACGTACGGAAGTTCCAATAAGGTAACCATAGCTTTCCTCACCGCCGAAAACATAAGAGTGGGTATTGTCCGCCTCGAACTGACGTATTTTCTCTCCAATATATTTAAATCCGGTCAGTACACGGAAACTACTGGCACCGTATGATTCGGCTATCCGATTCTGGAAAACAGAGGTAACGATGGTATTGACAAATGCAGGGTTCGCCGGAAGCCGTCCCTGTTCTTTGCGTATTCGGAAAATGTAATCAGCCAGAAGTGCTCCCAGCTGATTACCGGTAATCAATGCCCACTCCCCGTCGACAGGAACAGCGATACCCAGACGGTCGGCATCAGGATCAGTGGCCATAACCAGATCCGCTTGATTCTTACGGGCCAGTTTCAGGGCCAGATCCAGAGCCGGAGCAATTTCCGGGTTGGGAAATTCCACTGTCGGAAAATCTCCGTCCGGATCCCTTTGTTCCGGTACGGTAATTACATTAATCCCCAATTCATTCAACACGGTTTCCACGGGAATCAGGCCGGTTCCGTGCAATGGTGAGTACACTACTTTAAGACCGGCACCCCGCTCCTTAACCAATTCCGGATTCAGTGACTGATCGACCACCATTTTGTTGTACGCATCATCAACCTCACGGTCGATCGGAGAGATAAGCCCCTTTTCTCCTGCTTCGACCCGATTCATGGCTGCAACCGGTCCCGATACCTTGTGGACTTCTCCAATAATACCCTTGTCATGGGGAGGTACCACTTGAGCACCGTCCGACCAATATACCTTATATCCGTTATAGGCCGCTGGATTATGACTTGCAGTAATGACTATACCGGCGCAAGCACCTTTAATCCTGACCGCATACGAGAGTACGGGTACCGGCCTGAGTGATGTGAAGAGCCATGTACGAATACCATTGGCTGCCATCACCCTGGCGGCTTCTTCAGCGAAAAGGTCCGAATACCGCCTGCAGTCGTAGGCTATGACGATACTGCGTTCCGATTCCGCGACATGGGACACGATGTAGTTCGCCAGCCCCTGGGTCGCTTTCCGGATAACAGTCGGGTTCATTCTGTTGCTGCCGCCACCAATAAGACCCCGGAGCCCTCCGGTACCGAAATCAAGATCGCGCCAGAAACGGTCGGATAAGTCGTCCCAGTTTTCATCTTCCAGCAGCATGCGGATTTCGTTTACGAAAAATTCGTTCTCTTCCAGAGCAAGGTAATTTTCAGCCTCTATCCGAATTTCTTTCTCAGTCATCATTTTTTATCCTTTCAATTCATCAGCCATCGATGCAGATCTTGGGGTATCGGGAAATTCAGTTTCGAGCCGGCTTTTTCAAGCACATCAGCCGATTTGAAACCCCACGATGCCCCGGCGAAGTAAACACCACTGTTAACGGCGGTTTCCAGATCAATCGGAGTATCCCCAATAAATAGTATAGATGAAGTCCCGATATTTTCTCCCCTGAGAAACAGGTTCAAAGCAGAAGGATCCGGTTTTGACGGGAATTTATCGGTTTTGCCCAGCACTGCCTTGAAAATACCAGGAGGAAATACGGCATCAACCAGTGCTTTAGCAATCGGCTCCGCCTTATTCGTAAAAACGATCATCGGCACACCGTTACCGCCTAGATATTTCAGTAATTCACGTATTCCCGGATAAATCCGAGAATATCTGGCCGGCCTTCTGGCATATTCGTCAATCACCCCTTCGAGCATGCGATTGAACTCATCACCCTGCACGCCCTCAGGGAGGGCCAATTCGAGAGTCCGCTTGATTCCCCAGCCGACGTATTCCCTGTAATCTGCCGTTGAATGTCCGGGATACCCTTCAGCCTCCAACACGATGTTGAAGACATCGGCGATGTCGGGAATTGTATCCACCAGAGTACCGTCGAGATCGAAAACCATCAGTTTGAAATCCAATAGAATCCCCCGGACCAGTCTAGCGATGACTGTATCGACGGAGCAAGGGGAACCATTATGATTGTCTTATTATGAGGGTTCTGTTTATCGAGACTTTTTACGGCGGCTCACACAGGATATTTGCAGATCAATGGATTAC
>JAUVIY010000107.1 GCA_030592625.1 Spirochaeta sp.
AAAAGCTAAAGCGGACCGGGAAGGGGTACTCTTAAAAGCACAAAAAATCATGTCCTCTCCATCGGCCTATGCCAAAGCGGCATCCTATGGTGCTGCGAAGTACATAAAAGATCTCACCTACTCTCCCTCTTCGGGTGAAGTAATCGACGATGCTGAACACCTACTCGTTGCAGATGAGGATGTACTCGCCGAAGAAGAAAAGTACGACGGATATTATGCCATCGTAACCAGCGAGATGAAAATGAGTGATGAGAGAATTGTTGAGATTTACCGGGGGCTGTGGAAAATCGAGGATTCCTTCAGGATTACAAAAAGCGATCTGGAGACCCGTCCGGTTTATGTATCCAGGCAGGATCATATCGAGGCGCATTTTCTAAGTTGCTTTGTTGCTCTTGTACTGGTGCGGCTCTTGGAAAAGATGCTGGATGGGAAGTACCCGGTCCCGAGGATACTGGAGAGTCTGAAACGGAGCTCTTTTTCCCTGTTGGAGCAAAACTTGTATCTGTTTGACTATCATGACCAACTCCTTGCTGATATAGGGGAACTCCTGGGTTTCGACTTCGGCCGGAAATACCGGACAGCCGGAGATATCAAAAAAATAATTGCCGGATCCAAGAAAAATGACAAATAACACAACAACTTTATGAACTTGGTTGGTCCATGTATCTTATTGTATGGTAGATAATTATGGCCTTATTATGTCATTTGAACTGCAAAAGATGAGGTCACCAAAGAATAGGTCTTTGAATACGCCACCGATTTGCTCATCCGTCAATTGATCCGGATTATCTGCATCCCATTCATCCATCTGCCGTTGCCATTCAAATTCTCTTTGTGCTTGTAGTTCAGCATCACTTGGTCTGTTCGGCTCTTTGTCCCTGTCTCGCCTTCGTCTTTCTCTACGTGCCCTTCTCTTTCGTTCTTTTTCCTGAGTGACATCAGAGTCTTCTTTTTCTGTTCCTTCAATCTGCATGAGTCCGGTCGGATCGATATACCTGAGAGGATTATTCCCGACATAGGAGTACCAATTGACCCCGTCACGTGCAGGATCCTCACTGGCAAATCTCCCGACTGCCGATTGTGATGCCGAAGGGTTGGTGGCATCTTCCCACAGTATTGCACCTGACTCATCGGTAAGCATGAATGTGGTGCCCTGATGGTCGGTAACATACCAGGATATTCCATCCTCATAGGTGAATCCCGTTTGGCCGTTATATATCAATGGGTCCTTAGGTTCTTGTACTCGCCATGGGCTGACTCTCTGGATTCCATGGCCGCTTGGGTAATAGTTTCACTCCACCGGTTCCCGGCTTTGTCATACCCGTAGGCTTCCTGCCTCTCGGGGATGAGATACACCATCTGAATGAGGAAATTCCTTCAGAAGTCCCTATACGGACGATATAGCAGATAATAACTGTCTCCCGATCTTACCGAGCTCTATCCCGCCGGGATTCCCGACGGATTTCCATCTTCTTATAGTACTCGGCGGATTTCTTGATCTGTGAGATATCCGAGGAATAGAGCTTATTATCCACCACGGATAGATCTTTGCTCTCAAGGAGAGTTGCGATGGCACCGCGGCCGGCGTCTTTGGCCAGACCCACCATATTGACCAGATCGTTGGGACCGAAACCGAATGTATGGGACTGCCGGGAGGTAATATCCATCCGTTCTTTCTCAAGCTCCAATACCAGGCTGTCGTAGAGCCTTCCCACCGGATCCTCGATGAGGGTGTTGCGGAGCTGCCGGTTCAGGTTCCAGATCCTCTCCGCCAGGGAGGAGGTGAGCCGGGAAATCACTTTGGGCTGTTCCACCACCATACCTTTGAAGTTGGCACGATTCACCGCCATCAGCACCGAATCCTCATGGGCGATGGCCGAAGCGCTGCGAGGCTTGTTCTCCAACAGGGCCATTTCACCGAAGATATCCCCGCTCTTGAGGAGGGCCAGCAGCACTTCGTTGTTGTCCACGATTTTGGTGATCCTGATGCTGCCTTTCTGGATGATAAACAATTCGGGACCGCTTTCGCCCTCGGCAAAGAGCATCGTGTCCTTGGGATACTGCCGGATGAATTTCGTGGTATCCGGATTGAGGTTGGCGGTTTTTGCATATGGCTTGATTTTCGCCATCCTCTGCTTGGCCATGACCACGTTGGATCCATTGGGATTGGTGATGCAGTATTTATAATAGGCATAGAAGGCCTGATTGAACTGATTCTGCTTGGCGTAATACTCACCGACATGAAAAAGATGCCGTTCATCAACTTCCACCGAACTCTTGAATGTGAGCCGGGTGAGGGCCTGGTCCAGCAGGCGAACCTGACGGGAGAACCCGTTGATCATTTTCATCGCTACGGGTGTATTCCGCTCAATGAGGAGGGAATACTGGTCCGATCGGACGGTTATCAGAGTACAGTCGTCCAGGGCAACGGCATTGTCGATATGAGCATGATTACTCATGGTGGAGACGACACCGAAAAAATCACCGGGTTTGAGGATGGAATCATCTTCCTCTTCCGGTATCTCCAGATCCTTCTCAATCCGGACTCTGCCTGAGCGGATGATGTAAAACAGATCGGCGCTTTTTCCCTCGATAGTGATATATGCGCCTTTGTTGTAATTTACCAGTCCCAGCTGTAAGGGATTACCCATGCCTTCTCCAAGAGAATTTCGTCAATCGATGCACTCATTCTAAGTAGCCCGGGTGAGTACCGTCAAGCGAATAGCTTATTACATTACAGTCCGGGATACACAGGAAAGCGGTCGCAGAGGATTTTCACCTTGTCTGCGATACTTTTCAGCTTTTTCTCGTCGCCGCCGGTCTTCAGTGCATCGATCATGTAACCGGCCACTTCGGACATCTGCTCGGCCGGAAGACCTCGGCTGGTGATGGCCGGAGTCCCGACACGGATACCGGAACTGATTCTGGGCGGCTTGGGATCGAAGGGAATAGCGTTCTTGTTCACCGTCATGCCTGCCAGATCGAGCCAGGTTTCGGCATCTTTGCCGGTTACATCCAGGGGACCGAGGTCTATCAGCATCAGATGGTTGTCGGTGCCTCCTGATACCAGCCTGACTCCTCCGTCAATGAGGGCGGCGGCCAGGGCCTGTGCGTTTCCCTTCACCTGCTTCTGATAATCCTTGAACTCAGGCTGCAGTGCCTCTTTAAAGGCTACGGCCTTGGCGGCGATAATATGCATGAGAGGACCGCCCTGGATTCCCGGAAAAATAACGCTGTCGATTATCTCACCGATACGCTTGGTACGGCCTGACTTCGGTGCCACGATGCCCATATCGTTCTCGATATCTTTTCCGGCGAGAATCATCCCCCCCCGGGGACCTCTGAGTGTTTTATGGGTCGTCGTGGTGGTGATATGAGAATGGAGAATCGGTGAGGGATGCTCTCCGGCGGCTACTAAACCTGCGATATGGGCCATGTCGGTAATGAGCAAGGCGCCGGATTCATCGGCGATAGCCCGAAATTTTTCAAACTCCAGGATACGGGGATAGGCGGATGCACCGGCAATAATCACCCGGGGCTTATGCTCAAGAGCCAGACTGCGAAGCTCATCGTAATCGATTGTTTCTGAGTCCTTATCAACGCCGTAACTGACGATATTGTAGTCCTTTCCGGAAAAACTGACCGGTGAACCGTGAGTAAGATGGCCGCCATGAGCGAGATTCATGCCCAGCAGGGTATCTCCGTGATTCATCACCGCCCGGTATGCCGCCATATTGGCCTGACTGCCGGCATGAGGCTGGACATTGACGAACTCGGCTCCGAAGAGTTCCTTCGCCCGGTCCTTGGCCAGGGTTTCGGCCACATCCACGTACTCGCAGCCGCCGTAATACCGTTTGGATGGATACCCTTCAGCATACTTGTTTGTGAGAACTGACCCTGCGGCCTCAAGAACGGCCCGGGAAACGAGGTTCTCCGAAGCAATGAGTTCCAGGCGATCCTGCTGTCGAGACAGCTCATCAGTCATGGCGGCATACAGTTCGGGATCGATTTCGGCAATGGTTCTGTTATCGGGCATGATATTATGGCCTCCGGGATGACTTTAAGATTCTTTAATGTTTCCGAAGAATATCCCGCAGTGAGGAAAGTGGACAAGTGTTGAGTCCCGGAAATTTGACGACTTGGCGGTACGGTACAAATTGGTAATATGATGGGGCTGCCCGGAATCGTGGAGGCAAGCACCCCGAAATTCGTCGGGGCCGAGGAACGATCCCGACAGAATGAACAAGTTCATTCCCCTCATTTCGTTTGGGAATAAGAAGCCGTAACCCGGGGAACAGGCCAGAAGCTATTATAACTGACCAGATTCCCCGAAACTTCTTCCCAGACGCCCTGAAGGGTGTATTTCTCGTCCGGCATCCGGAGCTCCGGATCGGGCTGGAGAGATCCCGACGGCAGTATGCCCCGGGAGAACGCGATATGGCGTCCCTCCAGACCGCCGAAATAGTAATCGGCGGCCTCCCCGTCTACGCCGGACAGGAGGATATTGTCCCCGTCGTCCCCCAGGGCGGGATCGACAGGAATCCATCCAACCCCTTCCATCCAGACCTCGGCCCACCACCAGGAACGGGTGGTTCCGTCATTCAGGACGATGATACCTCCCACCGGCCTGGCGGGTATCTTTGCGGCCCGGACCATTGAAACAAAAAGAAAGCTGTAGCCCTCACTGTCCGCCACAGCCGTCGAGATATAATCAGGTATCACCCGGCTGGGTGGATTTTCATCCCATAAAAGCAGTTCCAGCACGTAATCATAAACAGCCCGGGACTTGGACCAGTCATCCCTGAAATTCCCGATAACACGAGCCGTGGTTCGGAATACCAGATCCGGTCTGATCCACTTGTCGGCGATTAGAGCATCGATGAGATCCGGGTGTGAGGGATCGTAGGATACTGGAGATTCCGGCGGAATCTCGGCTCTGACAGGATTTACCGCGACAAGAATCTGCCGGGAAATCGCCATATTATTCCCGGACTCCAATTCATCCATTCGATACAAGGTGAGATTTCCGTCGGTTCTCAAAGGAACAGGAGCTTTTTCGCCGGACGTTACCAGTATGACAGCCTCTCCCTGTCCCGCACCCGGCTGGGGTGAGGGGATGTGCAGATAGAGGGAATTCCCCGGGAAAGCCCCGATTCGATCGATAACAACATCCTGCCGTAACGACCACTGAATGCCTTCTCCAGTCATTAAAGTGCCGGCATTCCGGTTTAACTCAATGGATACGGGGTTGCTGAACTGTCCGCCCTTTTGCAGATAGATATTCCCTGTGGATGAGCCTTGAGGAATCCAGAAGCGCACCATGCCGTCGGTCCACCGATCGATAGCCTCGGCTTCAACGTAGTACATGAGATCCGGCTCCTCGGTTCCCAACAGTGAAGATGAATCGGACCGATTCACCCAGATCCGCCCCCCCCCGCGTCGGTCACCGAAGCCTTCGCCATGAAGGGTTACCCGGGTGCCCGGTCCGCCTGCAGGGGGCTCGGCATATTCGACGAACGGAGCACCCGGAAACCAGGGACCATAATTAACCCTGGGAAATCTGGAGGCATCTCCAAGAACGACGCCATGAGAAGTTCCGGACCGTGTTTTCACCTTAACAAGAACAGCACCATCATTCCGAGGCACTCGTGCCAGGATACGGGTGTCTTCCCATTCGATAATTCCTGTGGAAGTCAGGGCATTCGGGCCGATATAGAGTTTGGATCTGTCGATACCGTCACCAAAATATCTTCCGGTTATTTCCAACCTGTCTCCGGAACCGGCTGAAAGGTGATCCATACCGGTGATTTCCGGTTTCCTCTGATAACGGAAAAACAGTATCAGGAAGACTCCGAGGGCCAGACCGAACAGTATCGCCGGTGCCCAACGGAGAAGTTTATTCGTATGCATGCTCACAGGATGAATGGTATCAGTAGTACCAGGGCAGAGCCCTGGAGAGCCGCGGTACTACTGAAACCATTCTTCCCTGCACTCCTTCGGGAATGAACAAGTTCACTCCTCTCATTTCGTTTGGGAATCAGGGGTCCTCCCCCGAAAGATCGAATTGGGCCGATGAATTAAAAGCGGATTCCAGGGCGGCGCGGGCCTCCTGATCGAGGGTTTCCAGGTAGGGAATTACATTAATCGCCATTCGCACTTCCACGGGATTGTCTTCGGTTCCATCATCGGCCCGACCCAGTGGATAATAATACACCTCATCGCGATACGCCACAGGGAGGCTGGAAAGGGCACTTGAATACTCCCCTTCCACCCAGATTTCACTCATGGCGACGAGGAACAGTTTTCCATCCTCCGCCGGATACAGGGTGAAGATCACCTTCAGCCTGGAGTTCTCTCCCTCAAGGCTCACCGCCACGGCTCTGCCCGGAATAGTGATTTTCTCAACTCTGGTATTCCACAGTTCCGCATCACCGTCAGGTGTACTGACTGTGACATTGACAATGAACAACAGGGCGTCCTTGAGAAGTTTGTCGGCGCTGAGGGAGGACTCAGAACGATCCTCCTGGGCTGAAACCGCAGTAAAAGAGATGAGCAGCAGCACAAGAGAGAGAAGTAACGAGCGGGTGAAGCCGTTTGGTTTGGGGATCAATGTTCTCCCTCGAAGCCGGCCGGTCTGACGATCAGGGGATCCCCGAATCGGGCTACGGGAAGTTCGGCCGGAAGAGTGTGTATCGCGACGCCGGGAGAGACGTCGATCCCTTCCAGGACGGCGAAGAAATCGTCCAGTTCACCGGGAGAAATGGTGAAAGACACAACCGTCGGAGCCTGGGGCCGGGAGTCGACTACCAGGACATCGGGCATGTTACGGCCCCCGAAGGGGAGGAAATTCAACACGGTTACCACAGCCAGAGCCAGGGCCGCAGCGACAGCCAGCGGCAGTGGGATGGTAATCCGGCGGGGACCGTGTACCCGGCTGAGACGGGATTTCCCGACGTAATCCCAGAAATGGCTGAGCCGATCGGGATTCTCTTCGATAGCGGGTATGTCCGAATGCATCATTTCCCGCTGGGACGCGAACAGCTCCAGTGTTGCCCGACAGGCGGGACAGTTCCGGAGATGGCGTTCCACGGAATCCTTTCCGGACCCGGATAGTTCATTGTCAAAGTAAGCTGAAAGCAAAGAGGCTTCAGGGCACATGTAAATCTCCCTTCTGCAGGATTTTCGATAGATGCTGCCGGGCGCGAAACACCCGGATTTTGACGTTACCTTCGGAAATATGAAGGATTCGGGCGATATCGACGTAGGGATATCCGGCGTATTCTTTCAAAATCAGGGCAACCCTCAGTTTGTATGGAATCTCAAGCAACGCCTCGCGGACGTGTTCCCGGGATTCTTCGGCCAGTACGGAACGTTCACCTTCGTTCTGTGATTCAGTACGAGGCTGCCGGGCATAGACCCGATAGGCTTCACGTTCCCGGCTGAGCCGCTTCTCATAATTGAAAGCCAGGTTCTTCACGACCCGAATGAGCCAGTACCGGGCTTCAACACCCACAGGGAGTCTGTCCCGCCGTTCATAATACCTCAGGAAGGCTTCCTGGCAGAGTTCTTCCGCCACATCCGAACGGCCGCAGATACGCCACGCAACTCGTAGTAAGTCGCTGTAAAAAAGTTCAAACAACTCGGCAAAAGCCGCGTCGCGAAAATCCCCGTCACTCATCAAAACAACCGATGGACACGGACGTTACCGCAATTAGAAAGAATCATGCTTTTTCCAGCCTCGGCCCATCGGCGGTATCCACAACCTTCCAGCCTCGTGTGGCCAATTCGTCCCTGATTTCATCGGCGGCGGCCCAATCACGGGACTCTCTGGCCTCCTGGCGCCGTACCAGGAGTGCCGTCAGTTCATCATCGTCACCGGCACCGGCCGTCTCGTCTCCAGCCTCGGAGAGATTCATCCCGAGTATCCCGTCCATATCCAGGACGGCGGCCAGACGTTCCGCTGCGGGGATTTCATCATCCTTGAGCAGCTGCCACATCTCCGCCAGGGCCCTGGGGGTATTCAGAT
>JAUVIY010000290.1 GCA_030592625.1 Spirochaeta sp.
GGGTACCCGCCATACCGGCAGGTGTTTCAGATGGAAATGCATGAGCCGCATCTTCAATAAGTGCGGCCTTTGTGCCCTTGCATGCCTTTCTGATCGCTTCCATGTCGCAGGGATGTCCGGCGAGATGTACTGGTATCACCGCCTTTACCGTACGGCCGGATTCACGAAGTTTTCCCACTGCTTTTGTTAAAGAGTCGGGGTCCATATTTCCGGACTGACTTTCCGAATCGATGAAGAGCGGATCAGCTCCAAGGTATCGAACAATTTCAGCAGTCGCTGTGAAGGTGAGGGAGGGGACGGCAACCAGATCCCCGGGTCCGACTCCGACTGCCTCCAGGGCCAGATGCAGACCGGAAGTTGCCGAATTGACGCTGAGTGTGCGTACCGGTTCCTTACCTGCGGATCCGGAAAGCTCCAGGCAATTGGCGAATTCTCTTTCAAATGCCATGGCTTCGGGGCCGGTGGTGAGCCATCCGCTTTTCATAACCCTGACAACGGCAGAAATTTCCGCCCGTCCAATCGATGGCTTGAAGAACGGGACCGCCTTAGTACTCCGGCTCATTATCCGGGCCTTCGACGGTGGGGAAATGCCGTTTGATGATATCCCTGAGCGCATGACGGTTCCGGAAAATATCGGGTTGCTCCGAATCAAGGAGCGCGACAGGTTCAAGATCAGCAACTATTTCTGCAACAATATCCCGAATACCTTCGGGGAAATTCACTTTTACAATACGAGGGTGCTCTGTATCCAATGGTTTTTCATCATCAGACCAGAGACGTTCGGTCTTTTTCTCTCCGGGTCGCATTCCTATGAAGGTTATGGGGATGCTTTCCTCATCGTAGCCGTAAAATCGGATCATCTGTCGGGCGAAATCGACGATACGGACCGGATCACCCATGTCCAACATATATAAACCGCCATTTTCAGTCAGTCCCGCTGTTTTAAGGATAAGACTCACAGCCTCGGGAATGGTCATGAACCAACGTTTGGCATCCGGGTGGGTCACTGTAATCGGACCTCCGGAAAAAATCTGTTCCTTGAATAGCGGCATGATACTGCCTCGGGAACCCAGAACATTACCGAAACGGACAACCATGAAATCCCGACCGTGTTCTCTCTGGGTCAGTACCAGCATCTCAGCAATCCTCTTGCTGGCGCCGTAAATGCTGGTCGGTTCAACGGCTTTGTCGGTGGAAATCAGTATAAAACGCTGTGTTCCGGCATCTATCGCGGCGTCGAGGAGATTACGTGTACCGAGAACATTGTTTTTTATGGCCTCGACGGGATTTTGCTCCATCATCGGAACATGCTTATGCGCGGCTCCGTGGAAAATCACATCGGCTTTTAGCCTCGCCAGGAGGAACATCATATAGTCCCGATCCTGAAGTTCTCCGATAACAGGAACGATTATCGCTTTTTCACCGACACCGGCATCCTGCAGTTTTCTCAATTCTCGTTCGATGCCCCAGATACTGTTTTCGCCATGTCCAAGCAGGTATAAGCGTTCGGCGCCGCCATAGAGAAGTTGTCTGGATAGCTCACTGCCTATGCTGCCTCCGGCACCGGTGATAAGTACTCGCTTTCCCCTGACATAAGAAAGGCTCTCTTTGAGATCGATAAGTACGGGTTCTCGTCCGAGGAGATCCTGAGGATCCATATCTCGAGCCTGAACGAAATGAGGATCCGCTGTAACGATCTGGCTGACCGAGGGAAGTATCCTGATTCTGGTAAAATCGGCACGGCGCAGAGCCTCATAAACGTTGTTGAGCTGTTTGCGTGACGCTGAAGGCAGTGCGATAAGGGCTTCTGCATCATGGCCGTGATCGAGAATACCGGCACAGGCACTCACCGGACCCAGTACGGGAATCCCGTCCACCAGTGTTCCAATCTTTTCCCGGTCGTCGTCAAGGAACGCGACAACATCACCGATGACGCCTTTATCGCTGATTTCCCTGGCGATGGACCGTCCGAATTGTCCGGCGCCGACAATGTAAATACGTTTACCCATGGCCATATTGGAAAATGTAACATCGAATCGTTGTGTGGGGAAGCGTGGAAGTACGGACTCAACTTACAACCCGGTTCACCGAAACTAGAGAATATGATTATAGATTTCAGAAGAATAGCCGTACTGATGATGTTCCTGAGCAGTTCTCTCTCGGCATCCTCACTGACATTCCTGGTCGATACCCGGGATGAGATGCCGAGAGGTGATATGGAAATTGAGCAGAAAATCAAAGTGGTTTCGCTTGAGACAGGCATCATGGATACTTTCTTTGAAAAAGGACATATTTTCTTCAATACGTACTCAATCCGGAACAGCAGTATGAGGGAAAAGGCTGATGAAAAAGTACTTAAGATTGCCGTTGATGAAGGTGCGGATTTCCTCCTGATTCTGCTTCCGGACGCTGATGGGGCTTCATGGAGTCTTTTCCGAGTGGCAGGTTCTACTCACTTAGGTGAAGGATCCGTGGGTATTGGAGAAACGGATTCTGAAAAGAACACGGGAGAACGCTGGACTTCCCTGGGAATAATTCTGGCTGAAGCGGTGATGCAACTCCTTAATTGACATGTGAAAAACGCCGATGAGAAATTGGAGGCTCCATTCATTTATAAGCCTAATTTGAGGAGACATCAGTCATGAAACAACATATAAGTGTCCTCACACTGTTTTTACTCACTTTCGCATTACATGCCGAGTCTGTATGGACCGGTAATGCGGCTGTCGGTGGACCATCCGAATTTCCCGGATCTTCGGATGTATTCAGAGCGGCTTCGAATTCATTTCCCGAAGGCACTGTTCTCCAGGTTACCAATCCCAGAGGTGGGGCTCAGGTTAAAGTGACTGTCATCGGCCGTCTTGAATCCCCTGGAGTGTTCATTCTCATTGAAAACGCCGCCGCTCTTTCAATCGGATTACCCCTGGATCATGTCCTGCCTGTCCGCGTGACACCCTTGAGTGCCGATATGATTAAAGAACCTGTAGAACTTCCGGATGATGCAGGAAAGTTGACCGAAGATTCAGATTACAATCCGGCAGCTACGCTGGAAGACGAACCTGGTGAAATAAGTACGGCTCCGGCTCCCATCGTTGTGATAGAAGAGACCACCGATTTGCCTGAAACAGAAACAATATTGACCTATGATCTGACCGAGATTGAGGAGATTGACGAGAGCACAGAAAGCGTAGAGAGCGAAGTACCTGTGACAGTGACAGCAGATTCCGAAGAGGACGAAAGCCGAATATTCTTTCTTATGCCCTCCGATTTACGTCCACCTGAAGTCGATACCGTCATATCAGCACCAACGAATTACACCGGCATGGAACTTCCGCAGTTTAAGCCTGGTGATACGCGACCATATGTTCAGATCGGTTCCTATCGCAGCCGTACGATTCTTGAAGATACCGCCAGGAACTTGAACAGGAGAGCTCCCGGTTATCCCTTGAGCATTGCAGCTGAGACTGATTCCGGCGGAACCATATATAAACTTCTCATCGGGCCTCTGTTGCCGGCGGAGACGGGAATCGTCCTTCAAACTGCCCGCTCATCGGTCTTTCCGGACGCGTTCCCGTATTCACAATGAATCAATCCAGAAAAAATCTCGAAGATCTGGCACACAGACTCGAGGCTGAGGGTTGGAGTGTCATGCCCCCGGAGCGATATCTGAGCGATATGGATCGGGAATTTCTGAAAATCTGGGACAGTGTTAAACCATTTACCATGATATCCCCCGAGAGAGGCTGGGCTCTGGCCGAATCCATCAGGTATATCTGCAGATCAGGAATACCGGGAGATATCGCCGAATGCGGTGTCTGGAAGGGGGGTGCATGCCTTCTGGCTTCCCTTATTCTGGCAGCTGAGGAAACCAATACAA
>JAUVIY010000125.1 GCA_030592625.1 Spirochaeta sp.
ATGATAACACGGTCGAACTCCAGGCCTTTGGTGTTATGCATGGTAATCAGTGTAACCCGATTCTCGTCACCCTCTTCTTCCTCGAGAAAGGCCTGATCCAGCTCCACCAGTTCCAGGAAGGCGGTGAGACCTTCACTTGAAGAGGGGTACTCGGCGGCGGCGTTCACCAGTTCATCAAGGTTTCGGGTACGCTGACTGTTTTCGATACGGTCCACTTCCCTGTAATGCTCCAGTAGTCCCGAAGAGGTGGCAAGGTCTTTAACCAGGAACCCCAGATGATCAAAGCCGCCTGAGCTTTCATATCGCTCGGACAGCCTGGAAAGAAACTCCAGGGCTTTAGCGGCCTTGCCCTTCAATTCGGCCTTGCGGCATGCGGCGAGAATATCACCGGCATGGGCACTGAGGGCTGCATCCATGAGCCGGTTCAGGCTCGTCTTCCCCAGGCCCCGGGCGGGTTTGTTGGCGATACGCCGGAACGCCACCTCATCCCGGGGATTGGCCAGCCAGGAAAGGTAAGCCAGGACATCCTTGACTTCTTCCCTCTGATAGAAACTTAAAGTCCCGACGATGCGGTAAGGAATGTTTCGACGACGGAAAACGGTCTCAAAGACCCTTGATTGGGCGTTGGTCCGATAGAGTATCGCCGTACCACCGAAATTTCCATCGGCATCCACCCTGTCGGCACACCATTCGGCCTCGGCCTTATGGTCTTCCAGATAAACCAGTACGGCTTTATCCCCTGTGTCTCCGGCGGTCCAGAGGGTTTTGCCCAGGCGGCCCGAGTTATTGGAAACCACCGAGGAGGCAATCTCCAGTATGGTACCGGTGGACCGGTAATTCTGCTCGAGTTTCACCACCCGGGTTCCGGGAAACATGTCCGGGAAACCGAGGATGTTCCCCACTTCCGCCCCACGAAAGCGATAGATGGACTGATCATCATCGCCGACGACTCCAACCCATGTCTCAGGTCCAACCAGTTCCTGGAGCAACTGGTACTGGGCCACATTGGTATCCTGGTACTCGTCCACCAGAACGGCCCTGAATCGCTGCTGCAGCCGGTTTTTCACCTCCGGCCGTCCCCGGAGCAGCCGAATGGGCAGGAGTATGAGATCGCCGAAATCGACATTACCGATATCTCTGAGCCGCGTCTCATAATTGCGGTACATCCCGGGAAATTCCGGATTGTGGGAAAAAGACGACAGATCGTCGTCGGGCCCCAATCCTTCATCTTTAGCCCTGGCGATACGGTGAGCCCAGAGGCGCAGCTCCCGGCGGGGGATGCCTTCCAGAACCTGGGACAGGAGGGAAACCTGGTCGTCATCATCATAGATAGTGAAGCTCGGAGACAGATTCACCGCCGATGCATTCCTCCGGAGCAGCCAGGCCCCGAAGGAGTGGAAGGTGCGGATCATGACTCCGCCGGCCTCGGGCACCATTTCGGTCACCCGTTCCCGCATCTCGGCAGCGGCCTTGTTGGTGAAGGTCATCGCCAGGACGGAAGGTGCGTCGAAGCCCTTCTCGGCCACCATCCAGGCGATCCGGGAAGTAACCACCCGGGTTTTACCGGAGCCGGCCCCGGCCAGTATGAGCAGGGGATCCCGGCCGTGAATGACGGCCTCTATCTGCTGATCGTTGAGGCCCTCGAGCCAGACCGGCGGAGAGGAAGAGACCTTGCTCACTGAGGATTCCCGTGGCCGGTGAGGGGTTTGGCCTGGAGATCGATACCCGTCCGCCCGTCGATCCTGGCCCGGAATACATCCCCCGTCACAGCGCCTGCGACGTGCAATACCACGCTTCCGTCCACTTCCGGGGCATGAATAACGGTCCGGCCCAGAGCAAGATCCTCACCCGCGACAGGTTCCTCCACCAGGACGTCCATTTCCAGGCCGATCCAGCGATCCAGGCGCTTTTCGGTAATCAGCTGCTGACGCGCTTCCAGTAATTCTTTACGCTTCCGGGCTGCAGGAGCGTTCAGTTTAGCCGCCAGCGCTCCCTTGTCCCCTGCTGCCGGTGTTCCCTCTTCCCGGGACCAGTCAAATACCCCGAGCCAGTCCAGCCGGGCATCCTGTTGAAAACGGAGCAGTTCGTTGAAATCCCGGCGCCCTTCCCCCGGATGGCCGGTAAGGAAGGTAGAGCGGATTACGGCATCGGGCAGTTTCCCGCGGATTTCCGCAATCAGGTCCAGATATTCGCCCGAATTCCCCGATCGACCCATTTTCCGCAGTACCGGAACCGAGGCGTGCTGGAAGGGTATGTCCAGATATGGCAGCACCCGGACATCGGCGGCCATGAGATCCAGCAAATCCCGGGGGAAATCATCGGGGTGCAGATAGAGCAGCCGAATCCAGAAATTATCTTTGGAACGGGGTTTGTCCAGAATGGTCTTCAGCAGGCTGATGAGACCGGATCCGTGCTTTTCCCCCCGGTCCAGGCCGAAAGCCGCCAGGTCCTGGGCGACAAAGTTCATTTCGAAGACGCCCCGGTCCAGCAGACCGTCCACTTCAGCGGCGACTTCGGCGGCGGGACGGCTTACCAGCGGGCCCTTGATGAGAGGAATGGCGCAGTAGCGACAGTTGTGGTTGCAGCCGTCGGCAATCTTGACGAACACCGAACGATCGAATCCGAAAAAGTCCCGGCGGTCTTCCCCCCGGTCCACTCCATCGGGGGTGAATACCGGACAATCTCCGGACATCACACTATCGACGGTTTCGCTGACCCGGTGGGGCGCTCGATTACCGAACACACCATCAAGTTCCGGTATGAGATTCGGAAGCTCATCGGCCCACCTCTGGGCCAGGCAGCCGGCGGCAATCACCTTTTTGCCGGGATACTCCCGCTTGGCACCCAGCAGGGTGTTCACCGCTTCTTCCTGAGCGCTTTTAATGAAGCCGCAGGTGTTCACGATAATTAGATCGGCATCTTCAGGATGATCCGGTGTGTATTTCCAGCCGGCCCTCTTGAGGGAAGCAATCATCACCTCGGCATCCACCTGGTTCTTGGCGCAGCCGAGATTCTCGACATAAAATGCCCCGGTTTGTTGATCGTTACAGCTATCAGTCATACTCTGGTTCTACCCTGACCCATGAACCCCGGGCTCAAAAGCTGCCTCAGTACAAAGGTATTAAGGTTAAATCGTAAGCTCCGCTTTCCTCGTTCAGGACCCAGCGGATCTGACTCACCACCACTTCACCCCGGCGGCCGAAAGCCAGCTCTTCACCGCCGATTTTCGCATAGAGGGCTCCCGCATTGGACGACCAGAGGGTGACGGTTCGTCCCACGTCCAGCCGGAAATTCTCCCCATCGGCATAATAGGTCTCGAGTGGATTCTGACTGTCCACTTTATATCGGAACAGGCAGAAGTCACGAAAGGCAATAACCAGGGTGTAACGCTCGGGTTTGGCGGCACTGAGAATGACTTTCGCTTCTCTCCGTCTCTCCGATTCACCACTCGGGGGTTCGGACTCCACGACTGCATCGGAAAAATCGCCGTCAGGCAGAACCTCGGCCAGCTGCTGGATTTCGATGATGCCGCCGCCTCCGGGCAATCCGAGATCTTTCAGATACAGGCGCCAGGCCGGTCGGCCGTCGTTACCGGGTATATAGATTTCTTCACCGAGCATAACCGACCATACGCCGGTCGATCCTGCATCGATACGCAGCTTTCCGTCTCCATCACCCACTTCAAGCCGAAGCTCCTCATTATCACCCTCTAATACCAGAATATCCGAAGGACGAATCTCGCCTTCCCAGAGAGGGAGGGTGGGTCGGATTTCTCTGGCAGGCAGGTGTTCTTCCGCATCAGCTGCCTTTTCCAGACGTGCAGTCCTGGCATCGCTGAAGAGATTGATGATTCTGGGGACACCCAGGACTCCGGCAGTACCGAGGATAATCACCAGAACAATCCACGGCAGAACCTTGCGTAAAGCAGCACCTTTCGGAGGGCCTACCAGCTGTTCAATGGGAGTAGGCTCTTCGCTCAGTTTATAATTTTTGTACTGACCCACCACTTTGTCGGAATCCAGACCCAGAAAATCAGAATAATTACGCAGAAAACCTACCAGATAAGCTTCAGCGGGAAATTCATCGAATTCCTCGTTTTCCAGGGCTTCGAGGTAGTTTCTGGAAATGTTGGTTTCATGGATCGCCTGATCCATGGATATTCCGCGTTCTTCCCTTGCAGACTTCAGGGTATCGCCTAGTGATTTCATATCCTCAGCTCTCCGGATCGAAAAGAAAGTTCTCGATAGTGTTTCCTGTGGGCGGGCTTTCGTAATCGAAACGGGCATCGGGGATGTCCGGGTTCATCACCATGTTGGTGAAGTCAAATGTTATCTCTTCATTTGTTGTGGTAATGCCCTTCACCCTCCGGATGTACTTATAGTTACCGATAGTCATGATACTCAGCTCCAGTCTGCGGAAGCCTTCGTTGTTGGATTTCCACTCGGCCTTGAGCTTAACCACATTTTCCGAGGAACCCGGATCCAGTGACACTTCCTGCGGAATCGGATCGTAAGAGACCGTGTAATACTTCGTTATCAGTTCGAGTCCGCTGGAGCCGGTCAGGGAGGCCAGCTGGGCCTGACTGTCCCGACGTAGAGGCTGGGAGAAAGTGACACTGTAATCCGGCACCCAGACCTGGAGCAGTTCACCGTCCACCACCATCACCATTCCTGCCGGTTCAACATAATCCAAACGTAAAAGGTTAGGACTCTTATACCAAACCTTGGCCGTCTGAACGGTATCCCCCCTGGTAATGACAAGGTCGGCCGTATAGTCTCTGATTGTTTTATAGCTTTCGGAAACCTGTGCGAAAAAACTGGTAGCGGTTTCCTGGGCGAATATAACGCCGGAACTTGCAATAAGAAGAATACATACCGCAATACAACGGCTTTTATAAGGATGACTCAAAGGCTTAACCTCTCGCGCCATAGTAACCGCTATTCAACCCCCGTCGTCAAGGCCTGTGGAGCTGTACGGATCTATCCGGCTCAGGTTATGATCCGCCGAAGGGGGTCTTGAATCCATGAAGAGTCACGGAAACGTTACCGTTTTTGATTTCGGGGGATCCATAGTCGCCCCGGACAAACCCGATGTCGCCTTTCTGCGGCGATTCATAAAGTTCATGAACCGTTGGCTTGAAGATGACCTCTCGCGACGGGCCATCATGGTTGTCGGCGGCGGCGGAGCCGCCCGGGCCTGGCAGGGAGCCGTCAGGGAAATGGCCCCTGAAACCCCTCATGAATCCCTGGACTGGGTCGGTGTGATGGCTACAAGGCTCAACGCCGAGCTTGTCCGGACACTTCTCGGGTCCCTCTGCCCGGATCCCGTTGTTACCGATCCCACCGCCGATTTTCCCTTTTCAGGCCGGGTTCTCATGGCGGCCGGCTGGAAACCCGGCTTTTCCACGGATTACGATGCCGTCGTCCTGGCCGAACGTTTCGGAGCGGACAGAATCCTGATGCTCTCCAATATCGCGCAAGTTTATGACGACGATCCAAAAAAGAATCCCGCCGCCAAACCTCTGGACCGTCTCACCTGGGATGAATACAGGATTATGGCCGGTTCCGAGTGGATGCCCGGCGCCAATGTGCCCTTTGATCCGGTAGCCACAGCCCGGGCCTCAAAGGCCGGGCTGACAGTTGTGGCCGCTGCCGGAAGCGACCTGGAAAACCTGGAAGCGATTCTGGCCGGCAGGGAATTCATCGGGACGATTATCAGTCCCTGACGAAACCCGTATCCCATCTCCACAGGATCCGGGACAAATCGGAACTGAAAGGATTCGCTCGCCGGAAATCAGGCAGCCAATCGTCACCGGAAACGAGGTCCTGAACAAAACCGTCGTTAATTCCACACTCTTCCAGCCAACCAAGCACCATTTCATACTCGGTCCTGTTCAGCTGCCTTCCGGGTACTCCCACCGGGGTGTACTGGGTCATCAGTGAGAGCCATGCCCTTCCGGTGAGATTCCCGGCGAACCATTCAAGGATCCCTCGTGTGGAATCCATTTCACCCGGAAGCACCAGATGTCTCACCATCAGTCCCCGCTTCATCCGGCCTTTATCGTCGACTACCGGCACACCGAAGTCCGCCATCGCAAGCAGCACCGGCTCGACAGCTTCCGGATACCGTTCTATGCCATAAATCCGGCAAGCGACTTCTTCCTCCAGAGTTTTTAAATCCGGAAGCCAGATATCGACAACCTTTCCCGCGATTTCAACCGTTTCGGCCGATTCATAACCTGAGGAGTTCCAGGCGACAGGAAGCTTTAATCCTGCATCCCGGGACGCCTTCAGATATTCCGCCAGAGTCGGAGCCATGTGAGAGGGGGTTACCAGATTGATATTTTCCGCCCCCCCGTCCTGCAGGGCAATGCAAATTTCAATGAACTCATCCGAATCCACCACCCTTCCGATACCACCACGGCTAATCTGGTGATTCTGGCAGAACGGGCATCTCATCGAGCAGCCGGTAATGAATATTGTGCCGCTGCCCCCTCCCCCGGAAAGCGGAGGCTCTTCCCCGAAGTGCAGACCGGCGGTCGCCAATCGGAGCTCTCCGGTCTCTTCACAGATACCCCTGTCACCCGACAGGCGGTTGACGGCACAAGCATGGGGGCAGAGTGTACAGGAAGTATAAGGTTCGAAAGAACTCATAACATTGAGTCTAGCGGATACCGGCAGAAAGGGTACAATGGCTTTCAGTACCGAAACCTTCGAAGGATTATCACATGACCAGAATCACCATCGATCCGTTTGAATCAATCAGTGAAGTCATTTTACAGATGAGAAAAACCGGACTGCTGCTCACCTGCGGGAAAGACGGTAATCCCATCACTATCGGATGGGGAACCGTCGGCGTGGTTTGGGGGAAACCCATTTTTTCGGTTCTGGTAAGGCCTTCCCGTTTTTCCTTCGGACTGCTTCGGGAAAACGGTGATTTCTCCGTGAGCATCCCGGCGGCCGGAGATAAAAAGATGGCTGCCGCAGTGGCATGGTGCGGGACAAATTCGGGAAGAGACGGGGACAAATACGAGGGCGCCGGCCTTACCAGGGAACCGGGTATCATCATCGATACACCTTATATCGCCGAATGCCCCGTTCATTACGAATGCCGCCGCCTCCATTCAAACCACGTTCTCGATGGTGAATTGAACGGGGATATCCGTTCGAAGCATTATGCTTCCGGCGATCTACACCAGATCTGGTGGGGTGAGATTCTCGGGGCCTGGCGAACCCAATGATTTTAGATCTTCATAACCAATTGATTTGAACACTTATAGAGTGTCCCCGACCTTGTCACATTTGAAGCATTAGCACCATTCGCGCAGTCATACCTCCTGTAAGAACACCCAATTCCTTATAGGAGGATTATCTATGTTCATCCCACCTCACTGCCCCAA
>JAUVIY010000350.1 GCA_030592625.1 Spirochaeta sp.
GGCCGTCTCGCAATCTCCTTTAATCGTGTCTTTCAAGGGACATGCCGGTGTTGTGAGCACAACCGTAAAGGAGATATCGTTTCCGGAAATCTCCAGATTCTCGATGAAACCCAGGGATACCAGATCCTTATGCAGTTCAGGATCGTTGACTGTGGCCAGCGAGGCCATCACTTTATCTTTGCTAATCGTATTTGACATGGTTTCATTAATATATACATCCGGCCCGGGAATAGGCAAATGTCATCGAACCGGAAATATTCCAGGAATTTTGCCTGGTTGACTCCCGGGGTCTGGAGCTGATCTTTGGCTTTATCGGTTACCTTGAGTAATGCGGTGGCGCCGGGAATCCCACTCATGTCGCCAGAGGTCAATCAGATAAGTTCCTATAACAGTCCCAGTCTCAGACCGATGGACATGGTGAAGTACGGCGTCGTATTCACATCGGAAGAGAAGAACCAAAGCTTACCCTCGAAGTACGGCGCGATGTAGGTGATGAAATTCCTATCGGGAAAATCAATCTTCGGAATCTCCATCTGGGCAATCACCGCCGACATTATGCCGCCTCCGGCATCACCGAAGTTCGTAAAGTAGGTAAAATTTGCACCGATGGCAAAAGAGAACGACAGCCGGTCCCAATTGGGTCCCCAGTAATAACCCAGGGGCAGGTACACCACGTTGGCCAGCAGGGTGGCACCGACAGCGGTACCGTATACCCGGGCCGGTTCCATCTTGCCGTCAACCATTACCTCGTCGGGAGCGTAGCCGACAGACACCTGGAGTTTGACATTGTCGTCAAAGAAGGTGACTCCGAGACCGGCATTGAACCATGTGGCACCTAAAGCGGATACATCGAAATACATGCCTTGAATAAACGAGGGAACCTCGTAGCGACCCTGTGTCCCCGGGCGGACCGAAACAGATACTTCTTCCAGATCCCTGTCGTCTGCCGCGGTTCCTGTGAGAACGAGTTCGCCGTTGAAACTGCCGTCGGCGATAGATTCGTTGAGCTTCAGGTCCGGCAGGGTTTTATCCAGACGCAGCAGGGTCCTGGTGTACGCCCAACCGTCGGGAAAACGGGCTCTTACGAGTATTGGAAGGTCGCCCTCTCCCATCTGGCCGGTTTCAATGCGAAATTCCCACTCGTCCGATCCCTTTGCTTTAGTAAAGCTCAAACCGCCGTCCAGGCTCACTTCCACCCGGTCGGGCCGGTTTTCCTTACTGATTCTCTGAAATTCCTTGGTGCCTTCCTTGTCATCTTCCGGCGGTTCTTCGAGATAGAAGCCGGATCGGCCGATGAGTAAGGGGCGTTCACCGACAGCCATGCCGGGAGGATAGCCTTCGATGGTTATCCATGAACCGGTGGGGCGATAAGAGAAAGAACGGGAGCTGCCTTCGGTTCGTTCGCCATTCATGGATACGACATCCACCTGGAAAACGTGATCGCCGACCGCCAGATCTCCGGGAGCGAATTCCCGGGTGAAACGTCCGCGGGCATCAAGTTCAAGGACTCCCTTTTCGATTCCGTTCACCAGAAGGTAGGCTGTATCGGTTTCAAAGGCGTTATCCACAAATCCATTGAGGGTAAAAAAAGGACCTTCCTGTCCGCCTTCCACCGGAAGGGTGATTTCGCCAAGAACGGTGCGACGGCCGGGTTCAACGATGAAACTCCGGCTCACTGCGGCGCTGTTTCCCGCCGTATCCACGGCTTCAACCCTGAGAAGTACTTCTCCAGCCTCCAGGCCTGAAAAATCAAAGGGGATGTGGAAAACACCGTCCATAAGGGTGTTGTGTTCCAGCAGAACTTCTCCGCCACGCTCAATGACGACTCTGAAGCTTTCCAACCCTCCATCATCCATTACACGGCCTTCCAGAACCATGGATCCGGTCTGAACACTCCCCTCTTCCGGGCCGCCAACGACCAGGAGAGGAAGGCTGTTATCCACTTCCAGCAGCCCGGCCAGAAGGGCTGCGTCGCCGGCACCGTCAATCACCTTGATCAGCAGGGTATGAACGCCATCGTTCAGGACTCCGGTATCCATGGCGTAACGCCATTCCACCGTTTCATTCCGGATAATGGGTCCAAGGGGGAGGTTTGACTCTTCTTCAGTGACTTCAGTGACTTCAGCATCTTCGTTCTCAACGGAATCATCACCTTTACCGGAGATTGAGAAGTCCGAGGCTCCTTCGGCCAGGAAAAAGGTATGGCCGTTGTCGAAGGAAATCCACACTTCGGCGATGCCATTGGCATCTCCGGCCGTGCCGCTGATTTCGGCAACACTGCGGTTCGTCACTCCCACTTCCGGATTGCGGAGCACCACTTCGGCTTCACGCCGGGTGACATCGAACCAGGCGGCGTCGGGTTCGCCGATGTTTCCGGCAGCATCCTCGGCATACACCTCCAACAGATGGGCACCATCAACCAGGGAGTCAAGGGGCAGTGGAACATAGAAGGAGGCTTCACCGGAAAGTTTTTTCCATCTCTCACCGTCGATGCGCCAATAAACTGCGGCAATTGCATCATCGTCCACAATCAGACCGGCAATATCTGTCGGTCCGCGAACAACCGATTCATTAACCGGAGTCTGGATGAACGTGACAGGTTTGTCGGAAACAGGGTCGTAGAATATCGGCGGGATCTGTTCAACGACATTGCCCGCACGGTCGGCGGCACGGACAAGAAGTGTTTCAGGTAATTCCGCAAGCCCGGCCAGATTAAGATCGAGGGCGTAAAGAGAAGCCTCGTCGGCGAACATCCGATCCACACCATCGATAGTTATGGAGACTTCTTCGAGTATCTCATCTCCGGGTACTTCATAGACCAGAGTACTCCTGGCGCCCACGGGCCGGTCGGTCGGAGGCAGGACCATGGCGAGTATTGGTGCAACTGTATCCAACACGATGGGAAGCCGGAACTCAGATCTGTTACCGGCCGCATCTTCAGCCTGAAGTACCATGATTTTCGGTCCGTCAGGCTGACTGGAGAAATCGGCTGCGAAATCAAAAACGTATCGCCCATCCCCCCGTTCTTCTATCTCGATGGGGGTGAAAGAACGTCCTTCAAGGGCCCAGGATGCCGAGGCGACACCACCTTCGTCAATAACAGTCCCCGAGACTCTAAGGGTACCTGCAGACCATGCACCGTATTCAGGACCGTCAA
>JAUVIY010000415.1 GCA_030592625.1 Spirochaeta sp.
TGGGACCGGTTCGATTTTGTCTACACGCCCAAGCATGGCAGCTGGCTGAACATGGCGGAAATTGAATTAAATGTGCTGATCCGGCAATGTCTCAACAGGCGGATTCCTGATATCGAAACTGTTGTCATAGAGGTTAAGGGATGGCAGGACCATAGGAATTCGCAGAATGCGACGATCAATTGGCGCTTCACAACCAAGGATGCACGGATCAAACTGAAAAGGCTTTATCCCACATTACAGGCGTGACATGACACTAGCACGTAATGAATCGTGGAAAGAGCAATCTTCCATTTCTGGTTGACATGGGGCTTCCCGCAGAAACATCCGGCGAAATTCTCAGGGGTTTCCTCAAGGATGACCGATTCAAGGGTTCGACCGATAAAATCCGCCGGTTCGGCCAGTTTGCGGAAAAAAGGTTCGGCCTCTTCGACAGTTGATCCGGGAGCGGCGCACATTTCGGAAGCGGACTGCCGTTGATCATCCGGGATTTCAATCCAGGCGTTCCTGATGATTCGCGGTGTACCCGTATCGGAAATAACGGCGTGAAGTATAGCGGTAAACGGGGTTCCTCCGTTGTTGCAAGTGGATCCGTTATATGTAAATTGGAAGTGCAAACCTCCGTCGTCCGCCGGCTCCTGCCTGAGCAGGTTATCGGCCCATTTCGCCAGCGTGCGTTTCGCTACAGGATATGTAAAATCAGATTTTAATTCCATTGAAGTAACTCCGTATTATACATCAACTGTGGGTTTTTTTATATTACATAACCGGCTTGATATCACTGTTAAATGGAATCAGCAGCCAGAACAGGTTTGCCGGTGTTCCTTCGTTTTCTTCGCTTTTCCTCAATCATGACATACCAGGCTGCCCCCTGAACCTGCACAAGGAAGGCAAGGGAAGAGAGGAGGGAAGCCGAGCCGCCGTATTCACCCAGGAGGAATATCAATAAGGCCAGAGTGATGGAGAGATTTCTTACGGCGGTGGAGAAAACCAGTGCCAACATCGCGGGATATGAGATTGCGCCATTCGAGATTGACCATCAAATGATGCGAATAGACTCGATTACCTGGGGTTCATGGGGCCTGTTCTCGAGTTCCGGGGGTACCGTCTCGGCATTGGCTATCGAATCCAGAACATCAAAGCCCTTGATGAGCTTCCCAAAGGCCGCATATCGCCCGTCCAGCTTATATGCATCCTGATGTACTACGAAGAATTGTGTACCTGCACTGTCGAAATCATCATCTCTCGCCATGGAAATCGCACCCCTGGAATGCCCAAGCCCGGTATCATATCCGTTCTCCGCAAATTCTCCGGTGATGGTAAAATCCGTGGGGCACATGCAGGTATTATCTTCCGATCCCCCCTGAATTACATAATCTTTGACGACACGATGAAAAGTGAGTCCGTCATAGAATTGCCTATTGATGAGGGATATGAAATTCCCGACTGTTTCCGGCGCTTTATCCGGGAATAATTCGAATACCATCTCTCCGCCATTCTTCATCTTCAGCAATATTTGCATCTTAAAACCTCAGTAAAATCTCAGTAATTAAAAAGCCGCCCTGAATAGTTCAAGGCGGCCTGGTTATCATGACGAAGACGTCACGAGCTGCTATTTCCAAGCGAAATGAGAGGAGTGAACTAGTTCATTCTGTCGGGATCGTTCCTCGGCTGCCGCCTCCGATACGACCCTTAATCCGAATGAGTGCCGGAAAAGCATGGTATCATCCCAAGGCAGAGCCCTGGGATGATACCATTCATTTATCGATATATGCACCCGAGAGATACATGTTGTTCAAAGGAGTGATATACCAGCCCTTGACGTAAGGAGCCATCATCTTGGGTGACGAACGGTAATAGAGAGGAATCAGCGGCATATCGGCCATCAGGACATCCTCCGCTTCCCTCATGAGTCTCATGGCTTCGGCCGGATCGGTTTCGCCTTGAGCCTGTTTCACCAGGGAATCGTACTCGGCATTGGTGTATCCCGAGTTATTCATAACCCCATCGCTGAGCCTCAGGGGGAAGAAGGTCATGGGATGCATGTAGTCCGCGCCCCAGCCCATCGCACCGACATCGTAGTTCAATGCCTGGATGGATTCATAGAATACGGCCCACTCTTCGGTGGAGACATTGACTTTGATTCCCAGATTCTCCTGCCACATCTGCTGCATGGCTTCGACGATGGTTTTGACGGTTTCGTTTGTGTAGTAACTCAGTTCCAGGGTGGGGAAACCTTCTCCGTTCGGGAAACCGGCTTCCGCGAGCATGGCGCGAGCGCCTTCCACATCGGCTGTCGCGGACAGACCGAAATTGGAA
>JAUVIY010000422.1 GCA_030592625.1 Spirochaeta sp.
CCGGCGGTACTGGCAATTTCCGACGAAACTGCCGGCACACTGCCGATACGGGCCCTGAATCGGGCCTGCAGGATGCTTCTGATTGCGAATACGGAAACTGTAAACGAAGATACAAACCTGGTGAGCCGGGTTGCCGATGAATGCGGTTTCGGTGATGTGAATCATTTCATCCTTTTGTTCCAGGAGGCGACGGGATGGCATCCGAAAGAGTGGCATAGGAAGTACGGCCGTGATAGTATGCCGAAATCGACAATGGAGGTATCAACATGAAACACCAGTTACGACGCTCCGAGGGAAAATATCTCCGGAGTTTCCGGCCTTAGCGATACGGCTCCCCGCAGACGCGGCGGCATCTTAACCATAATTGCCGAATCGCGACGTCCGGTAACTTTTCCCGCCTTTCTTAAATCGGGAGGACGTCGATTATGACCTTACTGACAATCAATCAAATCTCAAAAAGTTTCGGTTCCCGGGATCTGTTCACGGGTATTTCATTTTCTATTGAATCCGGACGTAGGTATGCACTTGTCGGGGCCAATGGGGTCGGGAAAAGTACCCTGGCTCGAATTCTTACCGGTTCGGAAGACACGACCGAAGGTTCGGTTCAGATAACACCGGGTATCAGGGCCTCCTATGTGCCGCAGAATCCGGAATTTTCCGCCGGCGCCGACCTGCTGGAGGTTCTCTATGCTCCCTGGGAGCATCTCAGAATCGCGTTGCGAGAAGCCGAGGAACGATTGGCCTCTGTGAAAGATGATACGGAGATGACTTCGGCCATGTCGGCTTATCAAAGGGCTCGGGATGAATGGGATGCTATCGGCGGAGATGATATCGATCAGCGGGCAACGGCGGCCCTGGAAACCCTGGGAGTTCCGGGGCCCTATAACCGCTCTGTTTCAGGCCTCTCGGGGGGAGAGGCGGGACTGTTGGCTCTGGCCGGTGCCCTGGCGGCACAGCCGGATCTGCTCATCCTCGATGAACCGGGAAATCATCTGGACTTCACTTCTCTTGCGTGGCTGGAGGCATTCCTGGAGCGCTTCGGCGGCAGTCTGCTGATTATCTCTCATAACAGGTACCTGATGGACAGGCTCTGCGATACGGTTCTCGAACTGGAAAATGGTTCCCTGGAACAATATTCGGGTAACTATTCGGATTACAGACTCACTAAACTCCGGGACAGGGCATCGGCTCAGGCGACCCGGAAAGCCCGGCTCAAACATGTTGAGCGTCTGGAAGAGCTGGTGAACAGATTCGAACAGATAGCACGACGTATCGCCGATCCCGCCTGGGGTAAACGCCTGCGGGCCAGGAGGAGCCAGCTGGAGCTGGCCCGGAATAATCTTGGAGAGGCGGAAGTTAAAGCTGCAGCGATCGCCGTCAGGTTCAGGGGTGAGGTCAGTCGGGCGGAAGTGGCCGTACGGATATCCGGCTACCGGAAAAGCTTCGGTGACAAAGTTCTCTTCGACGGGGCTTCCGCCGAAATACTCTCGAGAGAGAAAGTAGCCCTGGTTGGTCCCAACGGCTGCGGTAAAACCACACTGATAATGGATCTGCTGAATCGCGGCGACAGGCATGGAACGGATGACACCCTGAAGATCGGGCCCAGTTTTCGAGTCGGATACATGGCTCAGAACATCCGCCTCGATAAACCGGATGAATCCCTCGAGGATTTCATCCGACGATGGGGTGCCTTGAGTCGGGATGAGGCATTCGACCAGGTTTCTTCACTGGGTTTCCGCTGGGACGATCTGAAGAAGCCCGTCGGTATACTTTCCGGCGGGGAAATGGCTCGGGTCCAGCTGGCCCGGCTGAACTATGAGAAGGCCGATCTACTCATCCTCGACGAGCCGACCAACCATCTGGACGCATTCTCAAGGGAAGCCGTCGAGGATGCCCTGTCTGGATTCCCGGGAACAATTCTGACCGTATCTCATGACAGGTATTTCCTGGACAAAATCGTCGACAGGATTATCGAAGTGGAATCCGGCCGTCTCGTGTCGCATCCGGGAGGCTTCTCCGACTGGTGGGCCGATCGGGGCATCGTCCGTTCCAATGGTCGTCTGACGACAAGGGTGAAAGAGCGTGTTAAGTATAAATCGTCGGGAAACACCGGCAGG
>JAUVIY010000073.1 GCA_030592625.1 Spirochaeta sp.
TCCTCCTCGTCGCTACCGGCCTCCGGATCCGGTTTGAAACGGTACTCCGCCTCTATTTCCTTTACCGGTTCCTCACCGACAAGCCTGGCGTACATACCCCTGAATATGAATAGTAGTCCCAGGGCGCCGGAATCGACGACACCGGCCCTGGCCAGAACCGGAAGTTGCCCGGGTGTGAGAAAAAGAGCTTCTGTGCCGGCCTCAATCGTTAATTTGATAGCACCGACAATATCTTCATCATCATACCTGGTCAGTGCCGAGGTAATGGCGGCGAGGATGCTGATCATGGTGCCTTCGGTGGGTGAGAACAGGGCGCCGTTCACATGAAAGCTGCCATTGGCCATAGCTTCGGCAAAGCAGGAAGCTGACAATACCTCTCTGCCACCTGCGATTTCGAAAAAGCCATGGAAGAACCTGGCAAGGATGAAGCCTGAGTTGCCTCGACTGCAGCGATTGAGTTCAGCGTTGAACTTTTTACCGAGTTCAGCTATTGAGACATCATCCTCATCGAGAGTTTCGACTCCCGAGGCGAGAGTGGAGGCCATATTAGCTCCGGTATCGCCGTCGGGAATGGGAAAGACGTTCAATCGATCGAGTATTGCGCGGTTGAGCTCCAGATAAGTAAAACCGCCTCTTAGCGTATCCGCTAACTCAGCAGGGTCCAGATTCAATTTCATAATCAGAGAGTCCTAAAAATCTGTCAGCATGTATCCGATGTCGAAGAAGTCGGGTCCTGCATGGGGCAGGTTGCTGTGATTGGTGCCGTAGAGAAGCACTTTGATGTCACCACCGAGTTTAAGTACCTCGGATTTCAGTTTCTCAGCATCTTCCATATGAGGACCAATGACGCTGATAAGAGCTCTGACAGCGGCATCCGGCCTCTTCTCACGGTCGGCGGAGATGGAATCGACGAATTTCCGAATTGCCTGAGCGGGCTTTTTCACCTTGCCGGCGGACTTGAGATTGCCCGGAGGATCGGTGGAGCAGAGCAGGGGAATTATCTTCATGGCGGTGCCCATGACAGCCTTGGCTTTGCCGATACGACCGGTCCGATTAAGATAGAACAGATCAAAAACAACACCCATGTGGCGGGTTTGTTCCGGTACCGTTTTCAGAAACGTATCCATCTCTTCGCGGCTCGCTCCGGCTTTGATTCTCTTTGCCGCCTCATAGACGATAATGCTGTACGCCGAGACCAGATGGTGAGAGTTGTAATAGGTAATATCAAGTTCAGGATGATCCTGGATAATTTTTGCAATTACCTGTGTGGAGACCGTCGACGCGCTGTTGGACATGTGGAGGCTCAGGATAGGTTCTCCGGCATGCCTTTTATATATCTCCAGGAGATCGTCTTCCTTGAGACCCGAAGTACCGACATTGCGGTTCTTGTCCTTGAGAATCCTCCGGATCTCTTCTTTGGATTCTTCACTCATATCCATGGATACCGGATAGGGTTCACCATCAACCAATAAGGGGTAGTTGCAAATCTCCACTTCCAAATCCAAAAGATCCTTGTTGGCAATCTGTACAGCAGAATCGGCTATCAATACCATTTCACACCTCCGTGTTTTTTTCCGGGGATATCAACTATCAGATCTGTTTCCGGTTTCGCCGCACAGGGGTGAAAGAATCCCAACTTGCGATCGGCCGACCTGAGTCCTTCAGGATCCTTATCATAACGGATTTTCCCTTCCAGCAAAGCACCCCTGCACCAACCGCAGGATCCGGTCCGGCAGCGGGACGGCGGCTCCATACCGGCCCTCTCCAGAGCCACCAGCACTGTCTCGTCCCGATCCGCAGGAACATTTCGTATCAAACCGGCAGTAATCACAGTCATTTTCACGGGACCCCTGCCTGTCGGACGGCCGGGGATGCCGTAGTCTTCCCTTCGAATTCTTTTCGGCCTGAGTTCCGCTTTCCCCATTTCATCATCGATATAACGGTGCATGGCTTCAGGGCCGCAAATGAAAACCGTACTGTCCCTGCCGTTGAAGGCTTCGGTGAGAATGTCGGTATTGATGAAACCCTGACGGACCATACCATCACTTCCTTTCGGCTCTGATACATCGGGGCCGTCGGATAAAACAGATATCCGCTTGAACCGGTCCGGATGGGTTTCTTCCAGTGTACGAAACTCATCATTATAAATCAGCTCATCACGGTTTGCCGCTCCCTGAACAAGCGTGATGCTTACACTGGTTTCACGGGATAGTACGTCACCGATGATGGAGTGAAACGGGGTGATACCCGAACCGCCTGCCAGACAGACCAGGTGGGATGTGTCCCGCAAGGGTTCGTAAGTGAACCGGCCGCAGGGATCGGAGACATCGACGGCTGTGCCGATATCCCAGGATTCGCATATTTTTCGAGCTATAAAGGCGTCGGGTCCGGTTTTCACGGTAATTTCGTAGGCATTATAACCGCGGGCTTCTTCTGGTGTGCTGCTGATGGAATAGGGCCGACTGATGAAGAAGCCCGAATCCATTTGTACATCCACTGACAGGTACTGACCGGCCTGGAACGGGGCGATGGATTTTTTCTTTCCGTCGGCATCAACAGGGATAAGGCGATAAGTAAAGATAGAATCGCTTTCCCGGCGAATCTCGCTGACCCTCAGATGCTGTACTTCCGGATGGAGTTCCCTGGCAAGGGCTGCGGCATAACCTTCCCGAGGGCGATCCGCCGATGTCCGGCGGAAAATTCTGCGGCGGTCTCCGATGTGGCCGATAAACCGGAACAGATCCTTCATTTGGCCCCTGATGACGACTCTTTGCGGATTTCTATTCATGCCTTCATCTCCGCCAGAGTTTTATCGGCGGCTGTTTTTCCCGATAGCATCGAACTGCCGAAACCGTATGTCCGGGATGCATTGCCGCCGCAGAAACGGAGTCCTTTGAGGAAATTCTCCCTGTTTTCAGCCAGTACCCTGGGAATAATACCGTCCCATGGCTCGGGTTCGTACCCGTAAACCGTTCCGTTCCAGGAGGCGGTGTAACGGGAGAATGTTGGAGGCGCCGCGATTTCCAATTCTTCGATATGGCTGCGAATGTTCGTTCCGGTGGCCTTTTCAAACTGGTTGATGAGGAGCTCAGCAAAGTCCCTCTTGGCCCTGGGGTAATCCCATGAATCGATATCTTGCCAGGCATCGGGATGAGTTCCCGCTGTTATGGAAAGGATCGTCGTTCCCGGGGGAGATGCCGAATCATCGGCGGCATTCAGGCATATGGCGGCCTGCATGGGATTCGGATCATGACGGTTCTTAAGGCTTTCTTCCAAACGGACTGTGTCCATATGGGGTGATATGAAATAGGAGTAATCGGTAAGTCCCAGACTTTCCCTGTCGGCATCAAGACCGAGGAATACAACGACGAAACTGAATCCGGGTTGACGGGCATTAACCATCCTGAGTGCTTTTTCGGGGACCTCGATTGGCTTCATCAAGCTTCCGAAAATTCTATGTGGACTGATATTGGATACGATACGTTGGCAGTCGATACGTTCACCGGATGCCAGAATTACACCGGTGACACAACCGCCTTCGGTGTTTATTCGGGTGACTTCGGCGTTATACCGTATTTCCCCACCGGCATTGACAATACCCTTGGCGAATGATGCGGAAAAGGCGTGGGAGCGCCCTTTTGGGATGTAGGCGCCGAATTTAAGATAGGAATAGATCATGGAAGCCCAGAGCGAAAAGGATATCCGTTTTGTCGATACACCAAGATAGCACCAGTAGGGATAGATGAGATCCCGAGCGGCTTCCGGAAGTTTAACGGCGTCGGCAACTTCATCGGTAGTCGCCGCTCCGGTACGGATGAAATTGCCGAATTTCCTGAGCAGAACCCGTGGATCGGGGGGGGAGGTTTCTCCGAGGTATGTAAATGCGTTAAACGACTCCTCACAGACTCTCATGAAGTCTCTTACAGGGCCCTCGCTGCCGGGAACCGCATCAATTACCGCATTTATAAACTCTTCCATACCGAAGGGGGCACGGAAATCAACATTTTTTTCCGTAAGCATCAAGCGATACGCCTCGGGCACTTTAAGGAATTCAAGATCCAATTCGCTGTCTTTCAGATAAGCATAGGCGGCACCCCCGGAAAGTTCGTGGAGGGATGTCTCAAACTCGAAACGGCCCCTGATGAAACTGGTGGAGAACCCTCCGGGAAGGTTGTGACGTTCCAGAATGAGTACCCGGACGTCGTTACGTGCCAGCTCATATGCGGCGCAGAGCCCCCCGAGACCAGCTCCGATAACGATTACTTCGGGTGATCCTCCAGCAGGCATTCTTTCTCCAGGTTAAGGCCGGGTGTAAAGAGTCCCGGTCAGTATAAACCGTCATGGTTCAACAAGGTAGATGTCTAAAAACAAGTTCATGTATTGCTTTTGTACATCCTGCTCTTGAGGGTCTGTCGCGCCAGCACGGCCTCCGAGAGCCTGGGGAAGAATCGATAGAAGAAAGATGCCAGTTTGCCCACCATGGAGAGGGTGACGATGTTTCGGTGGTGGTATACCGCGGAAATTACTGCCGAAGCTACTTCTTGCTGGGTCAGGCTGTTTCGGTCCCGGATCAGAGGAATCCTGTTTCCCCGGGAGTCATAAATGGTTTTATCCGGATCATTATCGGTGAAACCGACATAAATTGTCGCAACATGAACGCCTTCGGGGCGAAGTTCGCCGCGGATCGCTTCGCTGAATGCCGTTAGTGGCATCTTGCTGCTGCTGTAATGAGAGAGTCCGGGGAGTCCCTTGAGGGCAGCCAGCGTTGAAATGAAAACGATACTGCCCATGTTCTTCCGGATTTCATCCAGGCAGAAACGGCTCATCATCACGGGACCCAGGAAGTTGATGCCCAGCAGGGTTCTGTAGAGCCCGATATCGGATTCACTGAAGCGGCCTCTTGCCGACATGCCGGCGTTGTTCACCAGGATATCGATACGGCTGTGCTCATTGATGACGGCATCAACCACCCGCCGGCAGTCGGTTTCGACGGAAACGTCGGCCGCGACAGCCATCACCGGTGGCCCGATTACTTCCAGCTCTTTCCGCGCCTTCTCCAAAGCTTCCGCCGAGCGCCCGGTAATCGTCACCGAGGCGCCGGCCTGAAGAAACAGCCGGGCGGTTTCCCTGCCTATACCCTTGCTGCCGCCTGTAATAATGACGGATTTCCCTTGGAGGTCAGTCACAATACCCGTTCTCACGGAACCAGCTGAAAGCTTCAGCTGCTGCCGTTTCTATAGGTGTCTGAGGTAGGTCAAGCTCCCGACGGGCTTTTTCCGGCGAGTAGTAGTATCCCTGGAGACTTGCCCTGGACATCATGAAGCTTACCGAGGGCTTCTTTCCTGTTATTTTTGCGACAAGGGAATTAATCGCACCATACGCCAGGACGAAAGGGGCCGGTACCGGAAGTGACGGCGAATCCATACCCATGATTCTTCCAAAGAGGGGAAAGGCCTTACTGTAGGGTAGATTTTCATTGCCGCAGATATAGCATTCTCCGATGCGTCCCATACTCAGGGCGTTTACCGTAGCCCGGGCCACATCCTTGACGGAAACGAAGTTCCTTCCTCCCTTGCTGATGGGAAGCATCTTTCGTCCGAGCAACCCGAGCAGCATCACCCCCGATCCCGGTTTACTGTCTCCGGGGCCGAGCATGTAACTGGGATTGATAATGATGACCGGGAATCCGGTTTTTCTTGAGAAATTCAGAAGCCATTCCTGGATCGACCTCTTTGAATTCATATAATCCGCGCCGAATCGTCCGTCGGTGAAGGGATTCTTTTCAGTTCCGGGATTTTCCAGAGTACCGGAACCAAAAGAATTGGCTGTACCAATGCAGATAAAACGCTTGATGAAGTGTTCGGCGGCGCATTCAGCGAGGTTGCGGGTACCCTGGAAATTAATCTTCCAGATCGACCGGTGACGCCTTGGATACAACATGGTGCTTGCCGCTGTATGAATGACGGCGTCGACATCTATGATAGATGCTTTAAGACTTTCGGGGTCCAGGATATCGCCTTCGACGATTTCAAGATTCGTCCTTTTCTCAAGACCGGCCTGAGAGGATGCAGGATGATAGAGCGCTCTGACGGTGTATCCTTCTTTCAGAAGGATGGAGGTGATGTGTCCTCCAAGGAAACCGTCGGCTCCGGTGACGAGTATGAGCATTTCATCAGTATACATAGTGAAGAAACTTTGTTAATGAAGACTTTTTTAAAATAGCGCCATTTATCAGAATCAGATACTTTTTGTCGTTCGTTGCTGAAGAAATAGAGTTTTTCCCTTACGAAGGAAAGGGGCAGCTTGTTTCCCGGAATTTGAGGCAATTAAGGGAGTCTGTTTTCACCGTCATGGAAAATCAGGGATGGATAACCTTGAGTCTACCGTCTCAAGTGCCGGGTCTCCAGGGTTCTTGATCGAAAACAGTTCATATATATACAATTTGGCGAAATTACAAACCGACGAAATCAGACAGCAGAGGAATCTTCGCATTGAATATGGTACTTTAATGTAGTACTATTGTCTTGTGAACAGTAAAAACCGGAAGACACTGGAAGCTGTTTTCAAGCATCCGACTGTGTCAAACATACGGTGGAAGGACATCGAAGGCCTCTTTATTGCACTCGGTGCCGAAATATCAGAAGGATCAGGCTCTCGAATTCGAGTAAAACTCGCCGGGGAACGGGCCGTTTTTCACCGACCTCACCCAAAGCCGATTACAGAGAAGGGAGCAGTTGAATCTGTAAGACGATTTTTAAAGAACGCAGGAGTCAATAATGTTGGAATATAAAGGTTACTTCGGCACTGTTTCTCTTGATTCAGATGCCCACATTTTTAATGGAGATGTCATCAATACTCGAGATGTCATCACTTTCCAGGGAACCTCAGTCGATGAGCTGGAACAGGCCTTTCGAGACTCGATCGACGATTATCTCGCTTGGTGTAAAGAAGATGGGGTCAATCCCGAGAAACCCTACTCAGGAAAGTTCAATCTTCGAATTTCTCCAGAACTCCATCGGGAACTGGCGATACACGCAAAAAGGATGAACATGTCAATCAATAGTTTCGTTGAGAAAGCTGTTGTCGACGAACTGGAAGTTACTCACCATTAAGGGTTCGAATCGTCATATTACTGGAACGATGACAGACATGAAAATCATGATGAAGTACGATCCGACTCTTACGCTCCACGAGTACGAAGAACTAATTAATGAGACGCCTTTTTCAATCCTGAATTACGGTAATCCCGATATAGAATTAGAGCTACTTCGCCAAAGCTGTTGATGCGCTCCGGCCTAAGGCACAGATTGCTTTGTTACAGCATTTACGGATGCGGATTCGAGGCGGTTGTGATACGATCAACGGCGAACGGTTTGTTGCGGTTGTGAGGCAAATGCTGCGCCAGCCGCCTTCAGCGAACGGCAAACATCGTATAACAGCGAGCAGTTAGTAGAGAGTAAAAATGACAATTAACGAAACATTGAGCATCCTGAAAGATTCAATCTATACGGTAGTCGGAGAACTTAATACTGAAATCTGGGTTAATGCTGAGCCGGTTCCTTTCAGAAACCGATATACCGGGGAGTATAAATGTCTATCAAAGGGAGACAAGTGGGGCTCCTTGTTTGACTGCGGCTGGTTTCATTTTTCCGGACAGATCCCAACGATCAGAAATCGGACTGTACCGGTTCTTCTTATTGATGTTAATGGAGAACTTTTACTGGTTGATGAAACGGGGAATGCTCTTCGTGGGCTTACAAATAAGTCCTCTACTTTTGATAAAACCCTTGGAGAACCGGTAAAACGTGTATTCCGATTACCAACGACAGTTCAAGCAGGCGATTCTATCGATTACTGGGCTGATGCCGGCTGTAATGATCTCTTTGGAGAGCTTAAGGAGAATGGTACTTTTAAACAGGCTGATATAGCCCTCTGTAATGAAGATATTCGCCGGATATACTATGATTTTGAATTTCTTATCGAATTATTGGATGGGATTCCAAAAGAAGACCCGCAGCATAAAAAAATCGAAACAGTTCTGGAAGAACTTAATTCCAACTTAACTGACCTCTCGGAAACCACAGTTATGAAAAATTGCTGCATTCTGGAGAACTCTTTTAACCAGCGACCAGCCCGTAATGGCTTTTTAATTAGTGCAATAGGACATTCTCATCTTGATCTGGCATGGCTTTGGCCTATTCGGGAGACAAGACGTAAAATCGGACGAACACTTTCTACTGTTTTTGATTTATTGGAACGCTACCCGGACTATGTGTACGGCATTAGCCAGCCTCAGCTATTGGTCTGGGTAAAAAAAGACTACCCGGATCTTTATCAACGTTTAAAGCAAAAGGTGACTGAGGGACGAATCGAAGTCCAAGGTGCAATGTGGGTAGAATCTGATACGAATCTGCCCTCGGGAGAATCACTTGTAAGACAAATCCTCTATGGGAAAAAATTCTGGAAAGAAGAATTCGGACTTGAAATAAATAATTTGTGGTTACCGGACGTATTTGGATATTCTGGAGCACTTCCCCAGATTCTTAAACAGACAGGTGTGAAATATTTTTCAACAATGAAACTGTCCTGGAATAAAATTAACAAATTCCCTTTTCATTCCTTTCATTGGAAGGGGATAGACGGTAGTACCGTATTAACCCATATGCTTCCGGAGGAAACATACAATAGTCCTGCAACCCCGGGTTCGGTATTAAAAATAATGGATAATTACCATGAGAAAGATATATCTAATCACGCATTAATGATCTTCGGTATTGGTGATGGCGGTGGCGGCCCCGGTGCTGAACATCTGGAACGTCTTGACCGAATAAAACGTATGCCGGTAATGGCCAGAGTAAAACAGGAGAAAATATCAGATTTCTTCTCTGCATGGGCATCCCAGTCCAGAAAGTTTCCGACATGGGATGGAGAACTGTATCTTGAAAAGCATCAGGGAACATATACAACAGAAGGTTTAAGTAAATGGTACAACAGAAGAATGGAATTAAATCTCCGGAAAATGGAAATCACGTCTGTTCTTGCGATGATTTACACCAACAGAAATTATCCGGCAGAGACACTTGAGGAACTATGGAAAGAGGTTTTGCTCTATCAATTTCATGATATCCTTCCAGGTTCTTCCATTAAACGGGTTTATGATGAATCTTGGAAAAGATATGACATTCTACTAACCGATACTGGTGATTACATAGAAAACGCAGAAAAGAATTTAATTCTATCAGCCGGTTTTATTCCAGAAGAAACAGATAATTGTAATCATGAGAAATATGCAATATTGGCTTTCAACTATCTTTCTTGGGATATTGCCGAATGGGTATTTTTGAATGATAAATGGAACCGGTTAATTATTCCATCAATGGGTTATGCTATTCATATTGATGGACATGTTTGTCTTTCCGGAAGCGATTTCAACTGGAATAGCTCATCAATGGAAAACAATAAAGTCAGATTACAGTTTAACAGTGATGGTTCACTTTTCTCTGTTTTTGATAGAATGAATCAATATGAGGTTCTGAAACCAGATCAGAAGGGTAACCTGTTTGCCATATATTGTGATTCAGGTGACGCGTGGGACTTTCCTTCTGATTACAGGGAGGGAGAAGCAGAACATTTTGTCCTGATTGAATCTACCATCAAAAGAAACGGACCGGAACTGATAAATCACCAAGTTTATCAATATGAAAAATCTATCCTGAGACAGGAAGTTGTATTGACAGCTGATAGTCAAAGAATTGATTTTCGTACCAGAATGTCCTGGTTCACTCCCGAAAAAATGATACGAACTTCTTTTCCTGTAGATATACCCTCCGGAAGAGCAACATGTGAAATTCAATTTGGGGCGATCGAACGCCCTGTGGACAGTGATAACAGCTGGGACCTGGCAAAGGATGAGATTGCTGCCCAAAGATGGAGTGATATTTCAAACAGCAAATACGGTGCAGCCCTGCTGAACGATTCCAAATATGGACACCGTGTAAAAGACAGGATATTAGACTTATGTCTTTTGCGCAGTGTTCCCTATCCTGGGCCGA
>JAUVIY010000341.1 GCA_030592625.1 Spirochaeta sp.
CCTGTTGAAGACAATCGAAGAACCACCGCCGTATATTATTTTCATTTTTGCGACGACCGAAGTTCACAAGGTACCCGCGACGATTCGGTCTCGATGCCAGCAGTTCCGTTTTCGGCTGTTTTCACCGGAAATAATCCGGGATAAGTTGGTTGAAGCCGCCGGTGAGATGGACCGTGAGTTCGAAAATGAAGCCCTGTTCTGGATCGCCCGGGAAGCCGGCGGTTCGATGAGGGACGCCTATACCCTGTTTGACCAGGTACTCTCGTTTTCGGAAGAGAAAATTACCCTTTCCGGGATACGGGAAAAGATGGGTCTTGTCGGGCAGGACAGCATGGAAGAGCTGCTGGATGCCGCATCGGCAGGCAATCGGAAGCGCACTCTGGAGCTCCTGGATGAGATTCTGGAATCCGGGACTGCTGTGGAACAGGTCCTGGTGGAGTTGGCGGACTTCCTGCGCAATCTCACTCTATTGGCCTACGGAATTGAAAAGGAATCAATTTTAGGGATGAGTCCCGAACGATTTCCAGAAGGACCGAAGAAGGTATGGGATACGGATCGTCTGGAAGCAGCTGCCGAAGATGCTTTTTCCCTATACCGTGATATTCGTTATTCTCTTAATCCCAGATACGAGCTTGAACTTTTCATCGGACGCCTTTGCAGCCTCACAGATCGTCTCGAACCGTCGGATGTCCTGGAAAGAATCACGACACTCCGCAGTGAACTGGTCAGTGGAAATTGGTCCGGAGACATCGAGGTAAAAAAAAAATTCCTGAAACCGGGCAATCTGCCGAAGAGCTGAATCCCATCGGCGATAACACTCCCCCCCGAGACCTGGAGGCGGAACGCTTCTTTTCCACGTTCCGCAGTGGCAAAAAGCCCGAACAGATACCCCCTGTACCACCACCTGAAACAGACGAACCATCCTGCACTGTCCCGGTCGATATAGGAACGAATATCCCGGAAGCGGTTCCCACTCCGGAAAAAAGGCAGGCTCTGCTGATCGGGGAAGTGCGTCGTAGTAATCTGTCCCTTGGAGCTGCCCTGGAAAAAGCCCGGCGATGGGAGTGGACGGATCACACACTTCTGCTTATTTTTGATTCATCCTATGAAGCCGCAGTTGTGAAAAACGAAACGGAGACCCTGAGAAGGGCCGGAGTCTCTGCGGGACTCCCTTCGTTTTCAGTCGATACCAGAACCGAAGCTCCCCGGGAAGAAAAAGCGGAGAATCCGGATAGTCCGCGGGTCAAGTTGATCCGGCAGGTATTCCGAGGTCAGATAATCAAAGGATAAAACAATGAACCCCATGGATATCATGAAAAACCTCCAGAATCTCCAGTCGAAAATGGGCGAAGCCCAGGAGAAGATGAAGACCCTGAGGGCCGAAGGTGCATCAGGCGGTGATTTGGTTAAAGTGACCATCGATGGGACGATGGAAGTTATTTCGACGCATATCGATCCGATTGCCGTGGACCCCAGAGATGTGAAGATGCTGGAGGAATTGATAGGGGCCGCATTCACCGATGCGGTCCGTAAAATGCGGGAAATCCTTCAGCGCGAAATGTCACAAATGGCCGGAGGCATGAATATTCCGCCGAATTTAATGGGCGGCCTGTAGGTGGAGCGTCTCGATCGGCTCATTACTTATTTTTCCCGTTTGCCGGGAATCGGAAAAAAGAGTGCATCAAGAATCGCATACTGGCTCCTGGAAATCGATAAGGGTTTTGTTGAAGGTTTTTCAAAAGATCTCGGAGAGATTCGGAATCACATCGTTCGTTGCCGGGAATGCGGGAATTACGCCGAGACTGATCTTTGTGATGTCTGCGATTCTTCGGTTCGGGATCGGTCGCTGCTGTGCGTTGTGGAACAGTCCAGGGATGTGGCTACCGTTGAGGCCACCGGCGAATTCCACGGACTTTATCATGTTCTCCATGGAGTTCTCTCGCCGCTGGACGGTGTCGGTCCGGAAGAACTGGGGCTGGGAAAAATGCGTAACCGTATCAGGTCCGAGGGCGTAAGCGAGGTGATTGTTGCCACCAACCCTACTCTGGAAGGTGATTCGACAGCTCTCTACATCGTTAGAATGCTCTCGGAGGACGGTATCAAGGTGAGTCGTATTGCGACCGGGCTTCCTGTCGGCGGTGATATGGAATATGCCGATAAGCTCAGTGTGGCCAGGGCACTGCGGGCTCGTCAGAATTTATAAAAGATGACCTCTGGCGCCCCGAGCTTGTCGTGGCGGCGGGAATATGAAAAAGGCCGCATCCCAATCTACAGTTTGTCTATGAGCATCGAGCATTTACCCGATGGTATGGGAAGCGTTTTCTTCTTTCCTTCATCCAGCAGATGAATAGAGAAGTAGTACAATTTTTCCGATTCAAGGCGTATTTCCCAGCCGCGGTTGGACTTGTTGCTTACGATGGTAATGCGGTTCCGCTTCAGGGATAAATCTTCGATACCCATCAGTTCAAGAGTCGGCACAAACCAGTCGACGGTTTTTCTCGGCAGGCTCACATACAGGCCGACGATATTTTCGATCATCAGGGCGATGGTGGTGAGACCAGCCTGGGCCATGTTCAGGGGTTTGTTCCAGGCTTCGTTCTCTTTCCAGACCGCCGGTCCGTCTTTGAAAGGCTTGTATGCATGCCAGAGGGTTCCTTTCTTGTTCCCCTCGGGATGAAACGTATCCAGAACGAAGTACATGTGGCGGATTGCCGCCTCCCTTGCGAATTCGTATTTCTTATATTTCTCGAGGCCCTTGATTATCACGTAAGTGAAGAACGGTATAACAGATCCCCGGGCGCCGGCACCGTCCTCGTTGAATTCCGGTTCTTCTACAGCCAAGGTGGGGAAAGGATTCTCGGTTCCGAATACCTTGGGGTTCTGTAGATGATCAAACAGGCCTTCAGCTCTGTCTTCGTTGGGAATCTCTGCCAGCAGGGGCCAGAACGCAGCGATGGTTTTTACCTTCACCCTATTTTCATCTGCATCCAGGTCGTAGTAGATCCTGTCATCCGGATCCCACATGAGTGAATTAATTCGGGACTTCAGGGAGAAGTACTGCCGCTTGTAGCGAAATCCCAGTTCCTTGTCGTTCAGGATGTCCGCCAGGGCCGACATGTACAGTGCATTGATGGCCACCTGGGTGTTGAAATCCAGGGGATATTTTACACTTTCCCTTGGTGCGTTCTCCATCATGGTGGCTTCCAGCGGCGGGGCGTACATGCCGTTTTCTTCCTTGAAGTTCCCC
>JAUVIY010000318.1 GCA_030592625.1 Spirochaeta sp.
GGATATCCGACTACATCCTTATATCCTACGGAACCGGTGCCATTATGGCGGTTCCGGGTCATGATCAGCGGGACTGGGAGTTCGCCAGAAAATTCGATCTGCCCATCGTCGAGGTACTCCAGGGCGGCGATATCGATCAGGAGGCCTTCACCGGTGACGGCACTCACGTCAATTCCGACTATCTGGACGGTATGGGCAAGCAGGAGGCTATCGATACCATCATCAGTCACCTGGAAAAAGACGAAAAAGGCTTCAAGACTATCAACTACAAGCTCAGGGACTGGATTTTCAGCCGGCAGCGCTACTGGGGCGAACCCATCCCCCTGGTCCACTGCCCGAACTGCGGCATCGTTCCGGTTCCCGAAGACCGGCTTCCCCTCACTCTCCCCGAAGTCGAGAGCTACGAGCCCTCCGGCACAGGAGAAAGCCCCCTTGCCAACATCGAAGAATGGGTGAATACCACCTGTCCCGAATGCGGCGGTCCGGGAAAGAGGGAAACCAACACCATGCCCCAATGGGCCGGTTCCTGCTGGTACTACCTGCGCTTCATCGATCCGGACAACAACAAAGCCTTCGTCGACCCTGAAAAAGAGAAATACTGGATGCCTGTTGATCTCTACGTCGGCGGTGCCGAACACGCGGTGCTCCATCTTCTGTACTCGAGGTTCTGGCACAAGGTGCTCTTCGACATCGGTGCCGTCTCCGGCCCCGAGCCCTTCGGGCGCCTCATCAACCAGGGAATGATTACCTCCTTCGCCTACATGCGGCCCGACAAGGTATTGGTTCCGGTGGATGAGGTGGATATCGATGGAGAGAACTATACTGAAAAGGCCACCGGCGTAAAACTCGAGCAAGTCATAGCCAAGATGTCCAAGAGCCTGAAGAACGTTATCAATCCCGACGATATCATCCGGGACTTCGGCGCCGACTCGATGCGAATCTACGAGATGTTCATGGGCCCGCTGGAAGTGTCCATGCCCTGGCAGACAAACGGTCTGGCCGGTGTACATCGCTTCCTCAACCGGGTATGGGACGTCGCAGGACGGCCTATGGACGATGGAGAACCGCCTGCCGCCCAGGTGAAGATTCTTCATAAAACACTCAAGAAGGTCGGGACCGACACCGGCAACCTGGGTTTCAACACCGCCATCGCCCAAATGATGATTTTCATCAACGAAGTATTCAAGGAGAAAGTCTGCTGGCGAAAGCTCTGGGAACCATTCGTCCTTATCCTGGCTCCCTACGCCCCTCACCTGAGTGAAGAGATGTGGAGAATGCTCGGTCATTCGGACACTCTGACCTATGAAGCTTATCCCGTCTGGGATGACTCTCTGGCGGCGGACGACGAGAAGGAAATTGTCCTCCAGGTGAACGGCAGGCTGCGCTCTAAAATAACTATTGCCGCCGGCACCGGTAAGGAAGAACTCGAGGCAATGGCCTGGAAGGATGCGAAGATTATTGAATGGACCGGCGGTAAAACAATCGTGAAGGTAATCGCCGTACCCGACCGGTTGGTGAATTTCGTCGTTAAGGGATAATACGCCGTTGGAATTTCGATTTCGGCGCCCTGGTGGTCTACATTGAAGACATGACACCCGGAAGATCAAACCGCCGAGGCTTTATTCACGCCGCCGCAGCATTATTCACCGTCGTCCTGGCGTTACCCGGCATGACATTGCCCCTCGGTGCCCAGGAGTCAGCCGGTGAGCCTGAATCTCAAGAACGGCAGGTCCTCTCCATCCTGGATTTCGCCGACAACAGCGGCAGTCCGGATTACGCATGGCTTTCTCCCGGTCTTGCCGATATGCTCATCACCGATCTGGCTGCCGCCGACATCACACTGGTGGATCGGGCCGACCTGAGCGAAGCTCTGGCTGAGCAATCCCTCGCACTGGCCGGTATCACCGACGATACAGCTCTCGTGATCGGGCGTATGGTGAGAGCCGACGTCTTGCTCACCGGGGCCTATGCTCTCTCTGGAGGAACTCTCCGTATCGATGCCCGGATTGCCGACGTCACCACCGGGGAAGTCATTTCAACAGCCTCGGTTACCGGTTCCCCGGTTGCCGTATTCTCACTGGAAGCCCGACTTGCAGTCGAAATCTGCACAGCATTGGGACTGGAGCCTCCTCCGGGCCTGGGCGAACCCGGGACTGTATCTCTACCGGCAGCCAAGGCCTATTACGAAGGACTCGTACTCCAGACCTCCGGCGATGTGGATTCGGCAAAAAGACGTTTCGAGGAAGCCGCCCGGCTGGACCCCCTCTACGCCAAACCCCGTTACTCCCTGGAGGAATCCTGGCAGCTGCTGAAGGATTTCCGTGCCCTGAAGCAGCAAAGGGAGGTAAATGCACTCTGGAAAAAGACCGAGGCTCTCAAACTCCGCCTGACCGCGAATCCTTTCGTCACCGATACCGACATCATCATAGCGGCCAACACAGCCGGCATTCCTCCGGCTGATGATCCCACTATTGGAGCCTGCCCGAACCCTGCAGTCTGCCTGTGGAACCTTCAGATAACCTATTGGGGAATCGGCTATAAATCCAATGATTATTTCGGAGACGCCATTACCGAAGAAGCCACATTGAGGGAAATCATCCGACTTGCTGATCAGGCCGATTCCGCATGGCCGGATGACGAATGGCTCCCGGAAATCCTCTACTGGCAGGTTTTCTCCCACCGATGGCTCGGTGAATGGGAAGAAGTGCGAACCGGCTGCGAACGCCTTTTCATCGAGTGGCCGGATTTTCGTATGGCATGGGCTCTGGAAGACATGTATGAAATCGCCCTTGAAGAACTCGGCGGCTGAAACATCAAGATCACTGGCGCCGTACCCTGAATTCAACGATACTTATCGTATGAGCGATTCAGACAAAGAGGAATATGAAAACATACTTGTCCTGACCGATATCATCGAAGCCGACCTGATGGAAAAGATCCTCACTGAAGAGGGCCTGTCCTTCTATATACGGCCGTGGCGTGATGTCAATTTTGACGGTATGTTCGTTGAGCAAAAAGGATTCGGCTGGCTCATGGGTCGAACCACCGACGAAGAGAAAATCCGTACAATCTATAAAGACCTCATCGACAGAAAGGAACCATCCTGAGCCGTTGATAATCTTTATGGAATATAAAAAACATGCCATCAGTGCACGCGTATGCACTGTGATACGAAGGTAATTCATGATAGAAGCGAGTCAAGATTCCAACGCCGATCCAGTCGTCACATATGGAATGATCGGTGGAGGCGAAGGTGCATTCATCGGCGACGTCCATCGCCATGCCATCGGATTGGACGGCAAAGCGAAGCCGGCGGCCGGATGTTTCTCCCGAACCATGGCCAACACCCTCGCCACCGGAGCAGCCTTGTATATCAGCAAGGAGAGACTCTATAAGTCATATGAAGAAATGGCTGCGGCTGAAGGTGCTCGACCCGACGGAATCGATTTCGCCGTCGTCGTCACACCGAACAAATCGCATTACCCGATCGCCAAAGTATTCCTGGAAAACGGTATCAATGTTGTTTGCGATAAACCTCTCACCACAGATTCATCCGAAGCCGAAGAGTTGGCGCAGCTGGCGAAAGAAAAGGACCTGCTTTTCGCCGTCACGTATACCTATTCAGGA
>JAUVIY010000218.1 GCA_030592625.1 Spirochaeta sp.
CTGGAACGGCCGATACCATGTCAAACCGGGGGATTCGTTCTGGTCTATCGCCAGGATCTTCGGAGTCGCACCTGAAAGACTTGCTGAGGCTAACCATCGTCCCCTGAGCGGTGTATTACTGGCCGGCAGCGTATTGCGTGTTCCCGTAAAAAAGGAGGAATTGTGAAACTGACAAATGCATTCTTAGTCATCATCCTCGTTTCAATCCCTCTTGAGATATTCGCAGAACTCAGCGTTGAATCCTCAATGGATTGGAGCTCCGGTCAATTCGGCATCATGGCTTCACGCCCTCTTGATCCTGGTATGTCTCCTTCTGATCATCCTCAGGCACTCACAGCGTTGGAGAGAGAATTACTTCCTCATGTCGTGGAGAAATTGGGTCGTCTGGCATGGAACCATCGGGGAACTCTGCAGGAACAGATGGAAAGGGACCCGTCTTTGAGAACTTCTGTGGAAAACCTTGCCGGATCTCTTAAGCGTGAGTGGAGCAGGCTATCCGAAGACCGCCATTCGGTTGAAGCCTCATATACGGTAGAACTCGCAAACATCCTTCCTGAAATTTTCCCTTCATCCGGATATGAGAATTTTTCACGTACACCCATCGGATGGGTACCTGTTCCCGAGGACAGTTGGACAGGAATCGTAATCTACGTTCCTCAAAAAATGCCGGTTCGCGGCACCGGTATATCAGCCAATGTACGCCCTGCCCTGTATGCTCGTATTCTGTCGGAGGAACTTGAAATACTCGCAGATCCGGCAGCCGGGAATGGAAGACTGCTTTCATATCAAAGCATGGAGAACAGAGACCAGGCAGAATCGCTGACAGGCCGGAGGCCTTATCGAGTCATGGCCAGGGAGTTGTACGGAGAATACCCCTGTGACATTATTCTCAGCGAAGAAGATACAGAACGTATTCTGGCAGCGGATTCCGGCAGACAGGCACTATACGAAGGCAGAATCGTTATCTTGCTGGATTCTGAATTTGAATAATTACAGTGGTTGACGCTTGAGGAACGACCCGATTTAATCGACTTAAATATGAGAATGAGATCCCGCATGAAAAACAGAACCATAATCCTGACCACATCCCTTATCCTGCTCACTTTATCCGGATGCGGGAATCTTGGAACAGCCGTTGTCCTTTGGCCTCCGGAAGACAGCCGATGGGAACCCGGTGATCTGGTAACCGTCAAGGACGAATCCATCCTGAGAAGTACATATATCGTAAACCTTCCGAACCAGAGGCGACTTAAGGAAGAAATCGACCAATGGCGGCTCCGCCTCTATCGCAGAGAAAAAGAAGCCGTTGCCTTTGCTGTAAATATGGGCGACTGGCAGCATGTTTACGCCGAATGCCTGTATCAGGGCCTGCCCATGCGGTCAGAACCCTCAAATACCGCTTCACGTCTTTACCGGTTCAGGGAGGGTGACATTATAAAGGTTCTGGGCCGTAATCCGGGACCGGTCCAGGTCGGAAACCTCGAAGGATACTGGTATCACGTCATTGCAAATGGTGGTGTTGAGGGATATGTGTTCGACTACTACCTTCGTGTCATGAGAATCAAGAACGGCGAGTCCGAAATCCTGAACCTCAGGGATACGGACGATCCCGTTCTTGACAATATATTGGCCAAAGCCTGGCGTCCCATAATTTTCAATGACATGATAACCAATCGCCAGATCGACCTGACGATATTCAGACCGGAATACGGTCTCTTCCCTGATTTCGACAAACAGACACTCACCTTGCAGCTTCCGGAAACATCTGTTGTTGAAACCTGGACCGAGATCGTCCCGGCAGGACGAAATCGTTACGATTTTCTCGGCACAAGTTTCCGTATCACCGTCAACTCGGAGTATTTTATAAGTGTGCAGTACAACGATGAAGGAACGGAACATTACAAAGCTTTCGTCCGCCTGGACAGGAACATCGCGGATATCATCGAGAATGAGATAAACAGAAGGGATGCCGTCCTCGAACGACTACTGGAGATGGGACCTGTTTACGGGAGCCGGGCCTATGGCGAACTTGCAATTCTCGAAGACGGAAGATTCACCTGGAGCGGAAAATCATCGCTGATATCCCGTGGAATAATCACCTCACTTGCCGGAAATAACGGGAAGCTGGAATTCGACCACTTTACCGAACCTGTAATCGCGACCTCTCATGAAGGAGTCTTGAGCCTGCGTTTCGATAATGGTGAAGCGGTACGATTCCTATATGCTTTTGAAGACGACGGATTGAGACTCCTCCATGTCCCGGGTAACGCCATCGACGATAGACGGGTCCGAACCGACCAGTACATCGATCCGATCCGCCTTTTCTTCGTTCCTCTGTCACCGAAGATGTCTGACGAAGGCTTTGCGCTGCCGGATAGATAGTAAACATGGCTTTTATTCAACTTGACGGGATAGACCTGTCATTCGGCGAGCGCCGAATATTTAAAGATGCCCATCTCACAATCTCTCCAGGAAGTCGTATAGCACTCACCGGCGCCAACGGAAGCGGGAAATCCACTCTGATGAAGGTGGCGGCCGGACTCCAGGAATACGACGATGGTAGAATTATCAGTCCCAAAGGCACCAGATCCGCCTATCTGCCCCAGACCGGAATCGTCCATAAGGGAAAAACCCTTCAGGAAGAAGCGATGCTTGCCTTCGGAGAACTGCTTGTACTCAAAGAGGAAGCTGATGACATCACCATCCTACTGGAAAAGGGTGAGGGTTCTCCTGCCCCCCTTCTCGAACGCTATCAGGAGATTCATGATACGCTTGAGAATGCCGGATGGGAGCGCCGGGAAACCCGAATAGAACAGGTACTGACAGGATTGGGCTTCGACCGTTCGGAGCTTGATGCCGATGTTTCCACATTCTCCGGCGGATGGCAGATGAGAATCGCCCTCTCGAAGATTCTTCTGAAGTCTCCGGACATACTGTTGCTGGATGAACCGACCAACTACTTGGACCTGGAAGCCAGGGAGTGGCTTCGGGATTTCCTGAAGAAGTTCAGCGGGGGAGTACTACTGGTATCCCATGACCGGTCTTTCCTTGATGAAACCTGCACTCAGGTGGCCGAACTGCTGATGACCAGGCTCAACATCTTCAAGGGTACTTACAGTGGCTATGAAGCCTTCAGGGAAAAGGATATGGCCGAACTTATAGAGCGTTGGAAACGCCAGCAGGAAGAGATATCCAAAATCGATACGTTTATCACACGGTTCCGGTATAAAGCATCAAAAGCCAAACAGGTTCAGTCCCGTGTGAAAATGCTGGAAAAGATTGAACGGATCGAGATTCCGCCCGCTCTCAAACGGATTCGTTTCACATTCCCGGAAGCTCCACACAGTGGAAAGAATGTACTGCGGGGGGAAACACTTGAGCGGCGGTACGAAGATAAACCTGTATTTTCAGGACTGGATATCGAAATGCCTCGAGGTTCCAGAACTGCGGTCGTTGGGATTAACGGAGCCGGAAAAACTACTTTACTTCGCATTATCTCCGGTGAAGATCCGGATTATGGTGGAACCCTGACATACGGAAGCGGTGTAAAAACAGGATATTTCTCCCAGGATCAGGAAACTGTGCTCGATCCGACACTCACCGTACTGGAAGTGGCGGCTCAAGGTTCAGATGAAGGAGAAGGGCGACTCAGGAGCCTTCTGGGCGCATTTCTGTTCTCCGGTGATGATATCCACAAGAAGGTAAGTGTTCTTTCAGGTGGTGAGCGTAATCGGCTGGCTCTCCTCAAGATACTTCTCCAACCGGTAAATCTTCTCATCCTGGATGAGCCCACCAACCATCTTGATCTTCACTCAAAGGATATCCTTCTTGAGGCACTGAAAGATTTTGGAGGAACTCTGGTTATCGTATCCCACGACAGGTATTTTCTGGAGAAAATCGCCGACCGTGTTCTTGAGCTGGAAGGTGGCCGCGGCCGTATGTTTCTCGGGGATTACGCTTATTACCGATGGCGGAAGAGAGAAGACAACGAATCCCAAACTTTTACCGCGTCGAAAAATGATAGCCTGCATAATGGGGTATCGGCGGCAGTATCCAGGGAAGAACAGAAGAAACACCGATCCCTGATTAACAAACTCCGAAGAGAAGAGGAAACTCTTACCGTCCGGCTGGAAGAAAAAGAACGAAAGGCCGCCGAATTACGAACTGAACTGGAAATACCCGAAAACTATTCGGATCCCGACAAGGCCCACATCCTTTCAGAGGAACTGATGCGAGTCGAAGAACGCATTGATCAGATCAGCGCCGCCTGGGAAGAGGCCGCAGCTGCCCTGGAAGACGCCGAAAGCGGTTCATGAATGGTATCATACCCCAGGACAGAGCCCTGGACCCGGAGTCGCCAAAGGCGACTCCTTTCCGCGGCAGAGCCGCGGGGTATTACACCATGCTTTCCCTCCGCTCATTTCGCTTGGGAATAAAGTCTTCAGGTGTAACTTAAAAGAGTGTTCCTGACACCACTCCAATATGACGAACCGAACAGATTCAGATGATTCAGAAGGTGGTAGAGGTTGTAAATATTCCTCCTGCCGGAGAAGCCGGGTTCCATCGGCCAGGTATTTCTATAACCCTCCCGAAACCCAACCGGGAATCCGCCGAACAATTCAGTCATTGCGATATCGGCCTCCCGATGACCGTAATAGACCGCCGGATCGATAAGCCAGGCCCGCCCGTCGGTACCGGCCATCCAGTTCCCTCCCCAGAGATCGCCGTGAAGGAGACTGGACCGGTGTTCATCCAAATCCGGGAGAAGCTCAGGTAATCGACGCAGAAGGGACTCCATTCTGCTATCGGTACCGAAATCACCGTATCCGTTCTTCCTGGCAAGTCTCCACTGGTAGCCCAGACGCCGTTCGGC
>JAUVIY010000368.1 GCA_030592625.1 Spirochaeta sp.
AATGAGAATCTTCTCAAGCTGGTGGATCGGAGGACACCGATACGGGAAGCCTTCCTCAAAGCCGATGATGTCCTGCGAATGGGTGTCCAGGGTATTTCAGATCTCATCACCAAACGTGGAGAAATTAATATTGATTTTGCGGATGTTCGCACTGTCATGGAAGGTCAGGGTGATGCTCTCATGGGTATCGGAGAAGGCCGGGGGGACAATCGCGCCGTTGACTCCGCCACCATGGCCATCGAGAATCCCCTTCTGGATGATGTCAATATCGAAGGTGCCAGGGGCCTGCTTGTCAATGTCACCGGGGGGCCTGATTTTTCCCTGTTCGAGTATCACGAAATCATGGATATCGTTTCCTCCCGGGTGGACTCGAATGCCACTGTTATTGCCGGTCAGGATACCGATGACAACCTGGGTGACGCTGTAAGGGTAACCGTTATCGCTACCGGATTCGGTGGTTCCATGGACCGGTCTCATAAACAGGATTCTGTTCCGGTGGAGAATCGGAAAGAACTCCTTCCCTACGATGTCTGGAGAGGGCTGAGCGAAGGCCGCGGTCTCTCGGCGTCTGCTCCTCCCCTCATTGGAAGTGTCGACAAGGATACCGCTTCAATCGCCTGTTCAGGCAATCCGGGTGGTTTGTTGGACGAGACTGATCTGCTTATTCCCACAGTGATGCGGGAAAAACGGTTTGGAAGCGGGAGATAAAGTGAGCGGACAGCGGCTTGCCGTAGAATATGAAGGTTATCTTCGCCACGAACTCAGGGTGGCCGAGTCCATTACCGGCACTTACGTTGCTGAAGCCCGGCGATTCGGCCGATGGCTCGATGATTCGTCCCTGGATGCCACCACTGTCTGCGGGGTAGACCTGGAATCCTATGTGGCGGGTCGGGGGGGCGCCGAACCGTTGAGCGCCCGTACCATATCCCGTATCTTCAGTTCTCTCCGGTCTTTCTTTGTTTTCATGCGGACTGCCGGATACCGTTCCGACGACCCCTCTCATGATGTGGAGAGGCCGAAAATCGGGAAACACCTTCCGGAAGTTCTTGATGTGAGCGAGGTGGAGAAATTCCTGGATTCCATCAACCTCGACTCTCCCTTCGGCTTGCGGGATCGGACACTGTTCGAACTGATTTACTCTTGCGGTCTTCGCGTCAGTGAAGCGGCTTACCTGGAACTGTCCCAGATTTTCCTCAAGGAAGGTCTGATACGGGTACAGGGAAAGGGTGATAAAGAACGCCTTGTTCCCCTGGGTGACGAAGCTGAACGCTGGTTGAGGAGCTATCTCCGTGAAGGTCGACCACTCCTCCTCAAGGGGCCTTCAACCAACGACCGGGTCTTCCTGAATAACAGGGGTGAAGGACTGAGCCGCAAGGGCATGTGGAAGCGCTTCCGAGGTATTGCGGAACGCGCGAATGTGGATGGTAAAATCCATACCCTTCGTCATTCATTCGCCACCCACCTGCTTCGCGGCGGAGCGGATCTTCGGAGTGTTCAGGAGCTTCTTGGACATGCGGATATCAGCACAACTCAGATTTATACTCATCTGAATCTGGATGATCTCGAACGGGCACATAAGGCCTATCATCCGAGGGGTTAGAGAGAAAACTATGGCTATAATCGGCTGGGAAAGAAATAAATTGACCTCTGGCGTCCATCGTGCCGGCGCTTTCTACGGCCGTCTGATGACACTTGCCGTCTTGTGTCTTCTACCATTCATCATTTCCTGCGGTAAATTACAAAACAGGCACGATCTGGCCGTCCGGATGGCCGCTGAAGAGAACCGGGCCGATGATGATGAAAGGATTACCGAACTCAAAGCCGACATTCGGGGTGTCGAAAAGCAGGTGGAAAAAACTCTTAAGGCCGTCAGGGACAAAGGAACGTACTGGCGTCTTCTGGGTATAAAATACATGGATTATCGGATGTGGGGCGAAGCCATGACTGCCTTCGATGAGGCGGTTGCCATCTATCCCGAACATGCACCTCTTCTGTACAACCGAGCCCTGACTGCGGGTCAGATGGCCCTGTCGTCGGATACCCCCGAGATGAGGATGTCGTATCTCGCCCGATCCGAAAACGGATACCGCAGGGCTCTGACTGTCGACCCCAGGTACACCCCCACGATGTATGCTTTCGCTGTGCTCCTTGTGTTCGAGCTTGACCGGCCTCTGGAAGCCGGTCCGCTACTGGAGGATTTCCTCAAAATCGAACGAAGTGACATCAACGCGAGATTTCTGCTTGCCAGGGTATACATGGAAGCGGGAATGATCGGTGAAGCACTGAATCTCTATGATGAAATCATACGACTCGCCAGGGATCAAGCCGACGTGATAAAGGCGGAAGATCTCTATAACCGCGTGGCAGGAGGCGAGTATGGATCATAATCCTCTGCTGCTCCTGGCGTTAAACCGGCTTCCGGGTCACAAGGGTTGGTTGAAACACCGGGTCTGGACAGCCTGTCGCGATGAGCAGGATATTCCTGCCGCCATCGCCGAATATGCGGCGACTCGATCTTCCAGATCAACCGGTATCCTGCCGTCGGCCGGCAGGCTGCTCCGGGAAGCCGAGGCGGAGATTCGCAGGCTTAAGTATTTCAGAATCGGGTACAGAATCCTGGGAGAGGGGAACTTTCCTGCTTCTCTGGCCCTTATCAGTGATCCGCCGCTGGTTTTATATCACAGGGGAATCCCTGTATTCAATGAGAAACCGGGTATCGCCATGGTAGGGACGCGTCGTCCCTCATCACCGGCTCAGCGACAGGCCTATCAGTTGGGATTGGAATTTGCACTTGCGGGTTATCCGGTTGTATCGGGGTTGGCCTTCGGGATTGACAGAGCCGTCCATGAGGGTGCACTGGGGGGCTGCGGTATC
>JAUVIY010000083.1 GCA_030592625.1 Spirochaeta sp.
CGACTATATGAACTTGCCATATTTTCTTTCATTACAGGCAATGGGGATATGCATCTCAAGAACTATTCACTCATCACCAGACCGGAAGGAATTACCCTGGCTCCGGCTTACGATTTGCTCAATACCCGTCTTGTGATATCTGAAGACGAAGATCCGGAGGAGTCCGCCCTCGCCATTTGCGGTAAACGCCGAAAGATTACACTCGATGACTTTCATAGACTCGCCAACTACTTGGAACTCACTCGAAAACAGGCGGAAAATGTGTTGAAACGCATCCTGAATTCCTGGGTTGAGATGGAAGAATGTATCCAATCTTCTTTTCTGCCCCGGGACATGCACCAGTATTATAGAAAGATTATGAAAACACGCCTGGATCGACTGAGAAGCTGAGAAATACATTCAATCTTTCAGGGATTATCCCCGCCTCACAGGCTCAAATCATTGCCCTTGGACACCTTGTTGAATATGAGCAGAGAAATCACCGTCAGGAGGCGTCATGGACATGGTGATTTTGTAGAAGGCTTTGATCTTGGAACTGCCAAGGCTCTACCGTATCCAGGTCTCAATCAGGTACCATCGAAACGGTCCCATGCCGCCGCCGCCCCAGTGTTCCAGAAGCTCTTCCGACATATATGTCCGGTTCCCAGGAAGTTCTCCGTTGTCGTCTATCGTAATCCTCGATTCCGAATCATCCGGCAATACCTGAAGTGAGTCATAGAGGAAGAATCGCTCACCGGAATAACCGAGAACCGTAAAATAGTGCTGTATTCCCTCTTCCGTTTCATTCAAAAGAATCAATGGCCGTCCCTGGCTAATTTTCCACCGGATATAATCCAGACGGGCTGAAATGCCCTGAAGTACCAGGATACGATGACGAGTCCGTATACCATTCTCTTGGAGAGATTGTGTCACTCCGAAAGGAAGAGTCATCCGGTTCTTCATACGCCATTTCATCCTTGAATCAATCACATTGTGGTCGGAAACAGCATCTGTCAAAGTATTAATGATGGCGACAACGGAATATGGACCGCATTGATTCAATCCCTGTCGTTTTTGCAGAGAATAATCCAATGATAGGAATGACGACTCAGGGAGAGATAACGGCCTCATCAACCCGAGCGGCATCATGGAAAAAAGCAACCCGGCAGACAGCAATATAAAAAATCTGTGCCGTTTCTTTATTCTGCTCATGCCTTCACTCGTACCGCTAACCGTCAATCACACCGAAAACCGAGTTCGTTATCCGATACAGTTTCAGATTCCGCCTGAGTCTTTTCATTCCTGGAAACAGCATCGTTTCTCCTTAAACAAGCCTTCACAAGTCCCATTATCGACATGACTGATTTGCGATAAAAGCAATATACCCGGATATGGAATAACAAAGCCGAAAGGATACCCGGACTATCTTCATCGGCATTCTCAGACTGATCTCCAGGCTTCCGAATGAGACTGTATGTTGCTGTTACTGAGGAGAATTGACAACTGAACTGCTTTCGTTTTATTCTGATAACCGAAAGCACGAGAAAGCTACCGGAGTATAAAGCTGTCATGGCTCTCATCGATCGTCACAATAAAATCCTGAAGACGGTAGAGCTTCTGCGAACTGTATCGGTCCAGGAACTCAAAGATCGGCTGGATGTCTCGGAAGTCACTATCCGTAAGGATCTGAACTTCCTCGGGGATCAGGGACTCTTGCTCCGAACCCACGGTGGTGCACGTCTGTCCCAGGATAATAGCCGGATGCACACCCTGAATCTCCGGAAGCGGGAAAATCCGGAACTCAAACGCTTCATCGCCCGACGCGCCGCATCCCTCATCAACGAAGGAGATACCGTTTTCCTCGATGCGGGAACCACTTGCCAGATTCTGGCGGAAAAACTGAGAGATGATGAACGATCGCTCCGAATCATCACCAACGCCCTTCCAATCATGAATATCCTGGCGGACTGCGGCAGCATCAGCCTCTATACCATAGGCGGCTCCTTCCGTCGTGAGGCCGGCTCATTCATCGGCCCCCTGTCCCTGGCCAACCTGATCGACTACCAGATCGAGACCGGATTCGTCGGTACCACCGGCTTCTCCAAGAACGGCATATTCTCCAGTCAGAACATCATCGAGAGCCGGCTGAAGAAACAGGTACTCGCCTCGTCGAAACGCCGGGTTATCCTTGCCGACTCCACTAAAGCGAACGTCAGGGCATTCAGTGTGTTTGCCAACCCGGACGACGTGGACATACTCATAACCGATTCCGGCTGCACCTGTTTTCACAACCTCAGAAAGGTGGGGATTGAGGTGCTTATCGCCGGCGAGGAGGAGAACAACTAGCATGAAAGGCAACGCAATCGTCGCCCAGTCCGGCGGGCCCACTGCGGTTATCAACGCCTCGGCGGCCGGAATTATCCATGCGGCCATGAAAGCCCCGGAGATCAACAGGGTCTTCGCCGCCCACAACGGCATTCTCGGAGTGCTCAACGATGAAATCTACGACCTGGGGATGGAAGATCCCGCCACCCTTGAGGAGCTCCGCTGGTCCCCCGCCTCGGCCCTGGGATCCTGCCGGCATAAGGTGAAGAGCGACGAGGAGCGGAACCATATCATCGAAGTGTTCAAGAAACACGACATCCGCTACTTCTTCTACATCGGCGGCAACGATTCGATGGACACTGCAGACAAGGTATCCAAACTCGCCGGGCGTACCGGATACGAGATGCGGGCTATTGGCATCCCCAAAACCATCGACAACGACCTGGCCGAAACCGACCATTGCCCGGGCTTCGGCAGCGTTATCAAGTACCTTGCCGCCATGACCATGGAGGCCGGCCGGGACACCGAGGCCATGTATACCGCCGACACGGTAAACATCATCGAAGCCATGGGCCGTAACGCCGGCTGGATCGCCGCCGGCACCGCTCTGGCCCGACGCAGTGTAGAAGACGCACCACACATTATTCTGCTTCCGGAAGTTCCCTTTGAACGCGCCGCTTTTTCAGCTGAAGTGCAGCATTACCTGGACACCATTAAACGCTGCGTTATCGTCGTTTCTGAAGGCACCAAATACCCAGGAGGGAGTTTCCTCAACGAAACCAGGGGCGATTTCGCCAAAGATGCCTTCGGTCATGTCCAGCTCGGAGGCGCCGCCCAGGCGCTGCAGGCCATCGTCCAGGAAGATTGCAAGGTGAAAGCCCGGATCGCCATGCCAAGCACCATCCAGCGTACCGGCGCCCATTTCGCCAGCCTCACAGACAACGAGGAAGCCTACGGCGCCGGCCGCCGTGCCGTCGAGGCCGCCCTGGAAGGTGTCACCGATAAAATGGTTACCCTGGTCCGGGAATCCGAATCCCCGTACAAATGCGGCTACGGCCTCACCGATTTATCCAAAGTGGCCAACGGTGAAAAATACTTCCCCGTCGAATGGATCAGTGAAGACGGTTTCTTCGTCACCGAGGATTTCACCCGCTATGCCCGCCCCCTGATTCAAGGTGAAACAAAACCACCAATGTTGGACGGATTGCCCCGATACGTCAGGACATCGAAGCATTATATAACGCAGGAGAAAAAACATGGTCCCATTTAAAATCAATCTCACAAACAAAGTTGCCGCCGTTACCGGAGGAGGAGGAGTACTCTGCGGAGCCTTCGCCGAAGCCCTGGCCGAATGCGGTGCAAAAGTCGCCGTTCTCGATCTCCGCAGGGAAGCCGCCGACGCCGTCGCGGACCGTATCAATGCCGCCGGAGGCACCGCCCTGGGCGTGGCAGCCAATGTTCTTGAAACCGACAGCCTCGAAGCCGCCCGGTCCGAAATCGAAAGCCTCTGGGGTCCTGTGAACATCCTCATCAACGGCGCCGGGGGTAATCATCCCAAAGGAACCACCAGCAGGGAATACCTTCTCCCCGACCAGCTCAAAGGTAAAGTCGAGGGTCTTACCACGTTCTTCGATCTGGATCCCGAGGGCATCCAATTCGTCTTCAATCTCAATTTCCTGGGAACCCTGCTCCCCACCCAGGTGTTCAGCCGGGGCATGGCGGAAGCCGGAAGCGGTACCATTATCAACATTTCCAGCATGAACGCCTTCACACCCCTCACCAAGATACCCGCCTATTCGGGCGCCAAGGCCGCGGTGAGTAATTTCACCCGATGGCTGGCGGTCCACTTCTCCAAGGTCGGTATCCGGGTGAATGCCATCGCTCCCGGGTTCTTCCTCACCGATCAGAATCGCGGCCTGCTTACCAACGACGACGGTTCCTGGACCCCCCGGGCCACGACAATTCTGAATCACATCCCCCAGGACCGACTTGGGACACCTGCGGACCTGCTGGGCACACTTCTCTGGTTGGTGGATGAAAAAGCCGCCGGTTACGTCAACGGCACCGTCATCCCGGTCGATGGCGGTTTCTCCGCATTTTCGGGTATTTGATGGTATCTGATTCCCAAACGTAGCGAGAGAAATACCCTCGGGTATTTCCGAGCGAGTGCCGGGAAAGCATGGTTTCATACCCCGCGGCTCTGCCGCGGAACAGGGAGTCGCTTGAGCGACTCCGGGTCCAGGGCTCTGCCCTGGGGTATGATACCATTCATTTTTTTGGTGACCTCTGGGCGCGAGGAGCTTTATTCTTTGCGCTTCGGACTATACGGTCTATTTGATATGGCTGCTTCAGGAATTTCCTGAAATGATTTTCGCAGGCTTTCATCAATTTCGGCAATTCCTGCAGCCATGGATCAAATACACCTGTTTATTGGAGGAATAGGTTATGAAATCCTTCCTGGACGACGACTTCCTACTCAGCACGTCCACCGCCCGCCGGCTGTACCATGAGGTAGCGGCGAAACAGCCCATCATCGATTATCACAATCACCTGCCCCCGGCTGACATCGCCGAAAATCGGCAGTTCGCCAATCTTTTCGAAGCCTGGCTGGAGGGTGATCATTATAAATGGCGTGCCATGCGTACCGCCGGTATCGAGGAACGATACTGCACAGGCGATGCATCACCGAAAGAAAAGTTTGATGCCTGGGCGGCAACCGTCCCACTCACTCTGGGCAACCCCCTCTACCACTGGACCCATCTGGAACTCCGGCGCTACTTCGGCATCACCGACCTTCTCTCTCCCGATACCGTGGATAATATCTGGAAAAAGGCGAATGCAAAACTGGCAAAACCTGAATATTCAGCCCGGGGTTTACTGAAAATGATGAACGTCGAGCTTGTCTGCACCACCGACGATCCTGCCGACGATCTGGCACAGCATCAAACGCATCGGGCCCAGAGGTCACCTGAAGTTATAATGCTCCCTGCTTTTCGTCCAGACAAAGCTCATAACTTCGCCGATCTGAAGGCATGGAACTCCTACATTGAGCACCTTGGTGATTCCACCGGCAGCTCCATCACCTGCTGGGACGACCTGGTGGAAGTTCTGATGTTCCGCCATGCCTACTTCCATGAAAACGGATGCAGAGTTTCGGATCACGGAGTTGAGTTCGTCCCCGGCACAGACTGGAGTCCCGAACAGGCCGATACGGTGATGAAAAAAGCCCTGATGGGAGAGATGCCGGACAACGATGAAATACTGCTCTTCCGCAGCGCCGTCATGGAAAGCTGCGGCCGAATGGACGCCGCCGCCGGATGGGTGATGCAGATCCACCTGGGTGCCCTGCGCAGTGTGAACCCCGGGAAATTGATTGAAATCGGTCCTGATACCGGCTTCGACGTCATCGGGGATTTTCCCCAGGCCTCAGGACTCGCCCGTCATCTGGGAAATCTGGATCGGGACGACATGCTCCCCAAAACCATACTCTACAACCTGAATCCCGGGGATAACGATCTCATCGGTTCTATGATCGGCGCCTTCCAGGGCGATATCCCCGGTAAGGTACAATTCGGATCAGGCTGGTGGTTCAACGATCAGAAAGACGGCATAATCCGGCAGCTCACATCACTGGCCAATCAGGGACTGCTTTCGAAATTCGTCGGGATGCTTACCGACAGCCGCAGCTTCCTCTCATTCCCCCGTCATGAATACTTCCGCCGTATTCTCTGCGAACTGGTTGGCGGCTGGGTGGAGAACGGAGAAATTCCCAATGACCCGGAGCTCCTGGACCCGATGATTGAGGGGATCTGCTATACTAACGCCCGGGATTATTTTAGTTTTGAGTGACGGGACAGGAAAAGTAAGGGGATTCAGTGACCCGCGTCTTACGGTGAAGTCATCCCGCGATCTCCTCGTCTGGCAGACGTCGAAACCCAACTCCCAACTCATCCCTCATCCCTTCCCCAAGGAGAAAAAATGAATATCGGTAAATACAGTCTCGGATGCGGAGACCGTTTTGCTCAGGAAGCATCCGCTCAGTTGGCCGCTTATGAAAAGATTGCCGCCGATGGTGTGGAAGTGATTCCTGTCTGGAATAAGTCCAATCGGGAACATAAGATTGTCGGGACCGAACCATCCTCGGTGAGAGCAGCCGCTGCGGCCGCCGTTCGGGAGACCGGATGGACTGGTGAGTGGCATGTGGATGCAGACCATATCAACCTGAGTACAGTGGAGCATTACCTTGACTCATCAGATTTCTTCACCCTCGACGTGGCCGATGGTATCGGCAGAACGGTCGATGAGGCGGATGTGGAGTCGTTTCTGCAAAAGCATGCAAACCTGGTTGGTAAGTCTCTGGAAATCTCCGGAATGGAGGAACCTCTTGTTATCGATGCAGACAGAGCCAGGGCTATCACCAGGAACTATTTGCCGGCGGTAAATGATGCCGGTAAAATCTACCGCCGTATCCTGGATGCCAGAGGCGAAGGGAATTTTATCCCCGAAGTGTCCATGGACGAGACCGATACCCCGCAGGGTCCCGCCGAGCTTCTGCTCATCCTGGCGGCCATAGCCGATGAGGGCATACCGGTACAGACCATTGCGCCCCGTTTTTCCGGCCGCTTCAACAAGGGTGTGGAATACGTTGGCGATCCAAGGATTTTCGCACCGGAGTTCGAGGCCGATATACTGGTGATTCGTTACGCTGTAGAAACCTTCGGGTTGCCGGAGAATCTCAAGCTCAGCGTCCACTCGGGCAGCGATAAATTCGCCATCTATCCGGTGATCGGCCGGCTCATCAGAAAACACGATGCCGGGCTCCACTTGAAGACTGCCGGCACCACCTGGCTGGAAGAAATTATCGGACTGGCCGAAGCGGGCGGCGCCGGGCTGGACTTGGCAAAAACCGTCTATACCGAGGCCCACCGACAGAAAGAAGCCCTATGTGCACCCTATGCCGAGGTCATCAATATTGATTATGTAAAACTGCCGAATCCTAAAATCGTGGCCGCTTGGAGCTCGGAAGAGTATGTCCGGGCTCTGCGCCATGACGGCTCGGATGAGCTCTACAACATCAACCTGAGGCAGCTCATCCATGTCGGTTATAAAGTTGCGGCGAAAATGGGAGAGCGTTATCTGGATGCTCTGGCCGAACATCGGGAGTCGGTGGCCGGGAATGTCACTTACAACCTGTATGAGAGGCATATGAGGCCGCTGTTCACGGGATGATATAAGATTCAGTTTCAAAGTTTTCCCGATCAAATGAATAGTATCATACCCCAGGGCAGAGCCCTGGACCCGGAGTCGCTCAAGCGACTCCCTGTTCCGCGGCAGAGCCGCGGGGTATGAAACCATGCTTTCCCGGCACTCGCTCGGAAATATCCGAGGGTATTTCTCTCGCATTTAGGGTCGTACCGCAGCGCAGCAAGGAACGATCCCGGCATACGTTTGGGAATCAGTTGAGAAGAATCTTTTCGCGATAATCTGATCGTATTGCCGGTCTTGAGCTGCTTTTATCGGTAGACCATCACATAAGAAGTACCAGAAACTTCAGCTCTGCCGGTGCAGATCTTAATTGATCATCATGTATCGTCCTCCGTAAGTAAAACGATGTTGCGGGAATACCTAAAGGAATATACTCTTATGATCAGGCGGAACCGATTACATGAAGAAAACGGGAATTTTAAATCCTCTCATTCTAAATGTAATTGCAAAAGCCGGCCATCGTGACATGATCGCAGTCACCGACCGGGGTTTCCCATTGGCTGCCAATGGACACATGACGACGATTGATGTCTCGATTGTCCAAAATCTACCGACGGTTCTTGATATTGTCATACCGCTGTTGAATGAACTGGTGGTAGAAGAAATCATCATTGCCCGGGAGACAATCGAATGCCAGCCGGAGTTTTTAGCGGTGATTCGGGGAAAAAACCCGGGAGTTGTAGAGACCGTAATTTCTCACGCGGAATTGAAGCAGCTCCTTCTCACTTCTGACGGTCGGAACGAGCAAATGATTGGTCAGATCCGGACGGGTGAGTTCTCGCCGTATATGAATGTTATCCTTGTGTGCGGGGTCGCCTTTTCCTGACACATCGTAATAGTGTAGCCGCACAAAACCCCGGTCACTACTCGTCACGCAGTCGTCGTATGGCATCCATAAATCGTTGCACTCGCTTGGTATCAACAGGTCGAGTGATCTTACCGTCTTCTTTAAAGGTGCTGCCAACGATTGCACCGTCTATAACGGGCAGTAGCGTTTTTGCGTTCATTACCGAAAGTCCTGAACCCAGGAATATCGGTACATTCACACCCGCACGGACTTCCCGGATGTTTTCTGCATCGGGCGCCACCCCCGTCTTGAAACCTGTTGCAATGATTACATCGGCTCCCGCCTCCTCAGCATCGAGTGCTTGTTCTACCAGGGGCCGGTCTGCGATAAGTGAATGGCTTCCGTGTTTCACGTGAAAGTCGCCCAGAATGAGGATGTGTTCTGCGCCGATCTCACGCTGATAGCGCAACAACTGCGGTCCTGCTGCCTGAACGTATCCTGAAGTAGAAATGTAGGCGTTTGCGAGTGCAAAGACGCGAATCCACCGGGCACCCACTGCCAGGGCGACTGCGAGTGCTTGTTCTGCACCGTTCAGATGAATATTCACCCCGGTAGGGACCGAGACTGCACGGATCACTTCCGTGGCGGCTGCGGTTACTACAGCCACAACTTCATTACCGATATCTTCCGGTAGCGAAAAAGGTTTGTCGAACTGGTTCTCAATCTGAAGGGCGTCGATTCCGCCCGCTTCCAGACGGCGTGCGTCTTCCACGGCATATTCAATGATTTTAGGAATACCTCCATCTCTATCATACTCGGGACTTCCCGGTAACGGCGGAAGATGAACCATACCGAGGATGGGTTTTACAGTCTTGAATGTCTCGGTAAAATTCGGTTTCTTCATGATAATGATTCTCCTTATGATGCAGGTTTATACAGGACGTGACCGCTCAGGATTCGGCGGGCATGTGGATTGGCGAACGATCAGCTGGTGCTTCAGTTCCTGGCGGTGTTCATCCTGTGACTCGGACTCCAGATCAGAACCGATTTTGTTGAGCAGACGATCGATTGCAGCAGCACCCATCTCAAC